>NZ_JBEPNP010000005.1:0-275843 GCF_040546335.1 Arthrobacter sp. UYEF20
ATACGCCGCCCCGCCCGGAAACCACGCCGCTACGCGGAGGTATTCAACTGAGGCAACGTATCCAGCTACGCGGAGGTTTTCTATGAGTCAACGCGGACTCTGGCGCACGCTTCAGCGGCGGCGGTAACCTATGGCGTGCCGGCCACCCGACCCGCCCTTCGGATACCGAAATCAGGGGTGCGAAATGGCGGGAAAATTCGAGGTCTACAAGGACAAGTCCGGCGGGTTCCGCTTCCGGCTCAAGGCGGCCAATGGCGAGGTGATCGCGTCCTCGCAGACCTATAAGTCCAAGGCCAGCGCCATGGGTGGGGTCGAATCCGTCAAGAAGAACGCAGCGTCCGACGTCGTCGATCTCACCGAAGAGCCGGCGGGCACCATCACCGGCGTTGCAAGCTGAGGCCGGCAACGGCTCTTCACATCCACGATCGACGCGGTGGCACCAATGACGACGTCCGCCAGCGCGCTGGTGGAGAGGAATGACGTTGCCGCCGGCGCAACGAGCATGTCACCGCCTGGACGGCCGCGTCCACGGCGCTGATAGGAGTCCGCGCGCCGGCCTGGAGGGCGATCGGGGGCGTGAAGCTCTGCCGGAGACCGGCAAGCCGCCGAACAGGCCGCAAGCCACGTTCGGCCGTCGCGGCCATTTCCTGGCTCCGGATGACCACGACCGGGAGCTCAACTCGCCGGACCCGGGTAGTTTGGGGCTCGTTATCGCCCACTCGACCCGACGCCTCGGAGCCGTCCCTGCCCGGCGCCGGCAGGGACCCTCACCACAGGTCCGGGACTGCCGCGCCGGGCCGGAAGCCTGTACCTGCTGTTAGATCCGCCGCATACGTTTGCCCTACCAACTCGGCCCCAAAACTGTGGTGAGGCTGTTCTGCCGTCAGCGTGAATCCGCGTTGGAGATAAATCCGCCGAGCGGCGGACAGAACATCATTGGTCCACAACTCCATCCGTGAATACCCTGCCGTGCGGGCAAAATCCATGCAGGTGTCCACCAGCCGGGCACCGAGATGCTTGCCGCGCCCGTCCGGGTGCACCAGCAGTATCCGCAGCTTCGCCGTCGTCTCATCCGCCGCCACACAGAAAACGGAGCCGACGCGTTTCCCGTCGATTTCAGCAATCCATGCCGCTTCGCGGACGGCATCATGGGTTTCGACGTAGTCGGCCACAATCCGGGCCACCAGCGCCTCAAAGGTGGAGTCCCAGCCAAATTCGTCGGCGTAGACCTCGCCATGGGACATCACCCCCCAGCCCAGGTCACCCGGCCGGCCCAATGGGCGGATCACTACTCCATCGTTCTCCGTCTTCTTCAGTTCCTCGTGTTGAGACCTCGTGGTGAGAATCAGATTACTGAAACGACTGTTTCAGTGCTTAGACTATCCCCATGCTCACCGAAGAGGCAACGGCATCGGCCCGGCAGGAAGAACTGCTTGAACTGGCGTACGCCTACATACTCGAACACGGACTGACCGATCTGTCCCTTCGCCCGCTCGCTGCGGAGATCGGCTCAAGCCCGCGTGTACTGCTCTACCTGTTCGGCAACAAGGAAGGCCTGATCCGCGCTCTCCTGGCCATAGCCAGGGCGGAGGAACTGGCCCTGCTTGAGCGGCTGCGCGCCACCTCGGTTGATGATGCAAACCGCATCGGCATCATCGCCGGTGAACTCTGGTCATGGCTTTCCGCGGCCGAACACCGTGGACTGTTGGTCCTGTGGGTTGAGGGTTATGCCCGTTCGCTGGCCGCCGCGGACGGACCCTGGGCAGGCTTCGCCCGCGCCACGGTCAACGATTGGCTGACCCTGCTCGCGGATGCGCAGCCCGCCGCGGAACGCGTCACCTCCCACGCCGAGAATCAGCGGACCCTCATCCTGGGGATGCTGCGCGGGGCTCTCATGGACCTTCTCGCCACCGGAGACCTGGAGCGCACCACCGCAGCGGTAAACGCACAGCTCACACACCTTCACGTCGCCTAGCCACCGGGAACGGGACCACGCTGGAAATCTTCGAGTTTGGTGCGCTGTAGTGTGACGGCAGGACTGGCTTCGCCGCGCGGTGGGCAAATCTAGGGCGGCTACCGGAGCACCACCGCAGATCCTGGCCGCACTCTGGCCTTCCAGTTCGTTGCCGGCCGGTCATCGAAAAAATCCAGCGGGCCGCGACGGCCGAAAAAATCTAGCGGGCCGCGACGGCCGGTCCGGCGTCCCGCCGGACCGGCAACCCTCTAGGATTGGCCCATGTCCACCTATGAAGTCACCCGAAATGCAGTCATCCCGGCCCCGCCCGAAGCCATCTTCCCGCTGGTCAACAGTTTCCATGAATGGACCAAATGGTCGCCGTGGGAGTCCGTGGATCCCGCAATGCAGCGCAGCTACTCCGGGAGCGATTCCGGCGTCGGCGCCAAGTACGCCTGGAGCGGCAACCGCAAGGCGGGCTCCGGCACCATGGAGATTGTCGAAGCCACCGAGCCGGACAGCATCAAGATCCGCCTGGAATTCGCCAAGCCCTTCAAGGCCGTTAACCCGACCAGCTTTACGTTTACGCCGTCCGACAGCGGAACACAGGTCACCTGGACCATGACCGGCGAGAACAAGGGCGTCGGCAAGCTCTTCGCCCTGTTCATGAACATGGACAAAATGGTCGGTACGGACTTCGAAAAGGGCTTGGCCGCCCTCGCTGGCGCTGTCAAACAGCGCAGGGCCTGAGCCGGAGGACGGCGGCCGCCCACGTTCATGTACAGCTCCGGCTGCTTCGTGCCGAGCTCATCACCTAGCCAGCGCGTTCCGCCCAGGGCCAGCGCGTAGTTGAACAGCTCATCGGCCGCGGCCAGACCGAGTCAGGCACGATACCGCCGCTGAACACGAAGCTTGGATGCAGGCCGTCTCATAACCGATAACTGGTCAACACGGGGGAGCGAAAGGAAGCTGGACAAGACCTCCTTACGGAAAGCACAGGTCAGGCGGCCACGATTTTGAGCGGGACGGAGCGCCAGCCGCGGAGGGTGTTGTGCAGGTACGGCACGGGCTCGCCCACCAGCTCCAGGCTTTTGATGCGCTTAGCCAGGGCTGTGAAGAGGACGTCCATCTCAAGCCGGGATATAGGCTGGCCCACGCAGTGGTGGATGCCCATGCCGAAGGCCAGATGTCCCCCGGCGTTCCGGCCGATCATGAACTGATCCGCCGTTGGTCCCCACTGGCTGGCGTCCCGGTTGGCCGAACCCATGAACAACAGCACCTTTGACCCGGCCTGCAGCGGGATGTCCCGAAAAACCGTGTCAGTCGCAACGGTCCGGAAGAATGACTGGAACGGTGACTCGTAGCGGAGTGCTTCATCAATGGCGAACTTGGCCAGCCGCGGATTGGCGTGAAGCCTGGCCCACTCCTGGGGGTGGGAGGCCAGTGCCTGCAGGGTATTGCCGATAGAGAAAACGGTGGTGTCGAGGCCTGCGGACAGCATGGCCCTGACCAGCAACGCGGCCTGCTCCGCCGTGATTTCGCCACGGTCGGCGTACTCCCAGATCTGGGCACCCATGCCGTCCGCAGACAGGTTTTCGCGGGCGCAATTGTTCATGACCCATTCGTGCGTTCCGGCGCCCTGGTCGAAGAATGCGCGGGAGCGCTCGTCGTCGGGGCCGAAGGAGCTGAAGTTCATGGCGCCGTGGGGCAGCAGGTTGGCTTCGCGGCCTTCGCGGGGGATTCCGACGGCGTCGCCGAAGACGCGGATAGGGAACAGCTCGGCGAGGTCTGTGACGCCGTCGAACGTTCTCCGGGCGATGAGTTGGTCCACGAGTTCATCGGCAAACACCTCGAATTGCAGCCGCAGGGACCGGACACCGCGGGGGGAGATGACCCCGGCCATCGCGGCGCGCATGGGGCCATGGACTGGCGGGTCCGATTCCAGAATCCCTTGCGGGCGCCACGCGGGCTGGTGATGGAGGTTCTTGGGGCCGACGCCGGCGCCGGAGATGAACGTTGCGTAGTCCTCAAGAATCTCCTTGCATTCCTCGAAACCGGCAAAGGCCAAGACGCCGTACTTCTCCAACCATACGGCGGGACCGGCGGCCCGCATCCGCTCGAACAAGGGGTACGGGTTGATGAGATTCTCGTCCGTGTAGGGATCGTCCGACAACACGGGAACGTTCTTCCGGGGAGTGCTTACTGACATCGTGGGCCTCGAAACCGTCGGAGTGCTTTGCTGCGGGGCAGCCAATTCGTGGCATCAAAGTATCGAGAAACGGAAGCACCCGATAAATGCCGTTCTCACTCTGTGAGAATGGGTTTTGTACATCCGGCCCGGCGCCCTGCACGATCACTTCGTGACCGGCGACACACGGCGCCCGAATCAGACAGGAGGCAACGCCATGGCAACACAGACATCCTTCGAGAGGGGGCTGCTGATCCTTTCAGAAGTTGCGGAAGCCGGCGATTCCACCGTGGAGAGTGTGGCCCTGAAGCTCGGGATCCCGGTCAGCACCACCTACCGCTACTTCCATCAACTGCGTGAACACGGCTTCGTCCAGGAGGACTCCGGCATCTACCGGCCAGGTCACGCGCTTCTGGCGTTGTCGGGCCGGCATCTGACTCAAAGCCACCTCGCGGAAGTCGGCACAGCCGTATTGAAGGGCATTGTGGACGCCGTGGGGGAGACCGCCGTCATGGTGATCCGAGTCGGAACGCAGGCCATGTGCCTGCGCCGTGCGGAACCGGACAAGGCCAACAAGCACACGTTCGCCGTCAATGAGCTCCTGCCGCTGACCGCAGGGGCCGGCCCCCGGACCCTGCTCGCCTGGGCGCCGGCCGACGTCGTGCGCCAGGTACTCGACGGCGATATTCCGCGCTTTACGGACAACTCACCCTCGGCGGGGCAGATCCAACTCGGCCTCGCCCAGATCCGGGCCAACGGCTGGGTGGTGTCCCGCGGCGAACTGGATCCGGGTGCCGTCTCCGTCGCTGTGCCGGTGATGCTCGACGGCGAAGCTGTGTGTGCCCTCAACGTGGCCGGTCCGGAGGGCCGCTGCGGCTCCCGGGCCTGGCTGAACTCGACGCTAAAAACAATGAATGAGGCAGCGGAGAACCTGGCGGCATCGCTGGGTTCCCTCGCGAGCCGCAGAACAACCCGAGAGGTAAGAGATGACGCTCGAAACACTGCTTGATACCGCGCCGTTAGTCCTGGGGACGCACCGCACAACCTTGCAGGACCTGATCGACGTGGCCCGCCGCCGGCGTCCCGTAGTGGTGGATGAGCAGGCGTTGGCACGGATGAAGCCCAGCCAGGAGTGGTTGGACGGCGTCATGGACGGCATGGCTGCCGGCAAAGAGACAGCCGCTATTTACAGCATCAACACCGGTTTCGGTTCCCTTGCCGGCCGCAAGGCTTTCGACCAGCCATCCGACGCCGCCGAGCTGTCCCGGCGGCTGGTTCTTTCCAACGCGGCCGGCGTGGGGCGGTATGTCGATGAGGAAGTGGTGCGCGCAACCATGTTCATCCGCGTCGTCAGCCTCACCCAGGGCCATTCGGGCGTTCGGGCGGACATTGTGACGACGCTGACGCGGATGCTTAACCGGGGCGTGTACCCCGCCATCCCGGAATACGGTTCCCTCGGAGCCTCCGGCGACCTCATCCCGCTGGCCCACGTGGCCATCGTCATGTCCCGCTCCCATGCCGGTGAGGACGAAGAACTGGACTCCGGTGAGGCCTTCGTGGACGGCGCCGTGGTCTCCGGGATCGCCGCCATGGCCCATGCCGGGATCGAGCGCCTTCCGCTCGGCGCCAAGGACGGTCTGGCACTCCTGAACGGCACGTCTTTCTCCTGCGCCCAGGCGGCCCTTGCACTCTACGACGCGCAGAACCTGCTGGAAACGGCGCAGATCACGGCGGCCATGACCATCGAGGCCCTCATGGGCTTCGGTGATGCCTTTATCGATGAACTCCACCAGGCCCGGGGCCAGCGCGGTCAGATCGAGGTGGCCGCACGGCTCCGCGAACTCCTCGCCGGCAGCGGGTTGGTGGACGGCGACGCCGGCACCGACCCCGTGCGCCAGCCGCCCCAGGACGCCTATTCCCTGCGCTGCATCCCGCAGGTCTTCGGCCCGGTCAAGGACACGCTGGAGTTCGCCGCCGGGATCATCGACAACGAGATCAACGCCGCTACCGACAACCCGCTGATCTTCCCGTCACTGCCGCCCACCCGCACGCTTAAAGCCGTCTCCGGCGGCAACTTCCACGCCGAATATGTCGCCTTCGTAGCGGACTTCATTTCGATTGTGGTCACGGAAATCGGCAACATCACCGAACGCCGGCTTTTCCGGCTCGACGACGGCACCCTGAACCGCGGACTGCCGGACATGCTGGTGGCCAGCGAACAGATCGGGATGGACTGCGGGTACATGCTGCCGCAGTACCTCGCGGCTGCCCTGGTCTCCGACTGCAAGACGCTCGCCCATCCGGACAGCGTGGACTCCATCCCCACCTGCGCGAACCAGGAAGACCATGTGTCCATGGCCAACAACGCCGGCCGGCACGCGCGCCAGATCGTCACCAACATCGAGTCCGTGGTGGCAGTCGAACTCCTCATGGCCGCGCAGGCCTTGGAATTGCGCATGCGCCTTCCTGCCACGGCCGGCGCCATGCCGGGGGCCGCGAGCCTGGCCGCACTGGCTCTGCTGCGCTCCACGGCCGCCGCCGACGGCCGCCCCATCGACCACCTCAAGCAGGACGTGGTCCTGTACCCGCGGCTGCGCAAAGCCGGCGAACTGGTCCACGACGGAGCGGTGGTCACCGCCGTGAACGCCGTGCTTAGCGGAGGCAGCGATGACGCTCCAGGCCGCTGACACTGCCAGGCTCAGCGTGCCCGCGCCGGCCGGAAAAGGCTTCGTCCGCCTCACCGTCAGCGAGGTCCGGCGGGAAGCTGCCGGCGTCCTTTCATTGATTCTGTCGGATCCCGACGGTGGTGCGCTGCCGGCATGGGAGCCGGGTGCCCACATCGATGTCCTTTTCGCCAATGGGATCCTGCGTCAGTACTCGCTGTGCTCCGATCCGGCCGAACGCTACGAATGGCGCATCGCGGTGCTGCGGGAGCAGTCCAGCCGGGGCGGCTCCCGCTACGTCCACGAGGTGGTGAAGGCAGGCGACGTCCTCGACATCCGCGGCCCGAAGAACAACTTCCGCGGCACGCCGGGCTCTGGGGAGAAGGTGTTCATTGCCGGTGGCATCGGGATCACACCGCTGCTGCCCATGATCCGGGCAGCGCACCAAAAGGGGGAGTCCTGGCGTCTGCTGTACCTCGGGCGCGGCATGCACTCCATGGCTTTCGTGGACGAGTTGGCCGTCCTTGACCCTGCCGGAGACAAGGTCCGCTTCCGTGCCCTGGAGGAATCCGGCGGCACGGACCTGACGGAGTATCTGCGCGGGGTGGGGCTGACGGGGGATGCCACTGTCTTTACGTGCGGCCCGGAACGGATGCTCGCCGAGCTTCGCGCGGCACACGCGGACGGTCTGGTGCCTCATCTGCTGTTTGAGGACTTCGGTTCGGAAGACGACGGCGGCGCGGAGCCAGGTGTCGCCGCCGCAGACAACGATGGCCCGTTCGTAGTGGAAACCGCCGATGGAATGGAAATCGATGTAAAGGCAAATGAGACAATTCTGGACGCCCTGCAACGTGCCGGAATTCCAGCGTTGAATTCCTGCCGGAAGGGCACATGCGGAACATGCGAAACGGTTGTCTTAGGTGGGATTCCGGATCACCGTGATGAAATACTCAACGATGAGGAACGGGCCGCAAATGAAACAATGATGATTTGTGTTTCGCGGTGCCGAAGCGAGAAACTGGTGCTGGACCTTTAGGCCGTCAGGTTCTCAAAGCCCGTGGATATCGGCCGAACCAAGGGGTTTGCCGACCCAGTGGCCTGGTCTGCCCGCCTCTTGGTCGCTGGCGGGATTCTATTGATCCATAATTTTCGTGGCCTTTTTCGAATGCCGGGTGTTGTTGCGGCTTCGCCGGCTACCCTGCGGTGGGTGATGCCGGGTCCTCAGCTGCCGGTGCGTCCTGACCGTATTCCGCCGATATCAGGATGGGCAGGTGGTCCGAGGCGCCGCGGGGCAGGGTTTCCACGTTTTCGATCTCGAGCCCCTGCGACGTCGCGAAGTCGAAGTGGCCCTTGAAGACCTTGTACCGCGTGTACGTCCGCCGGTCGCTGAGCGTCAGGTCGTAACCGGCGTCCTTCATCTGGGCGGTCAGGTACTTGGTGAAGAACGGGTAGTTGAAGTCGCCCACCATCAGCGACAAGCCCCCGCCCATGCTGAGCAATTCCGCGTGCGCGGCGTGGATCTGATTCCGCCGCAGCGAGTTGGACGCGGTCAGGGGCGCCGCATGGAAGGACGCGATGACGAGATCATGGTCCGTCTCCTTGTCGATCACCCGGGTGCCGATCAGGCGCTCGTGCGCGGGCGACAGGACGCGGTCATGCAGGGACTTCTTCAGGGCAAACGTCTTGGTCTCATAGGCCGTGAACCGGTCCATCCGGTAATAGATCGCCAAGCCCAGCCGGTTGCCCTTGGTGGCGTCAGCCAGGTGCAGGTTGCCGATGGTTTCCGGGAGATCTGCGGTGTCGCACTCCTGGAGGCACAAGGCATCAATCTCAAAATCTCGGGCCAGATCAACCAGCTCACCACTGGCCTTGTGCTTGCGGAGGTTGTAGCTGATGACTCGAATCAGGGGAGCACCTCTTCGGTGGATAGTGGTGAAAAACCTGATTCCGAGTCTACCCAGTCCGGCGGAACGAGTGGGAGCACCGGACGTGCGCGTCCGGCCGGGCGGGATGCCGGCAGAATCCCCTCGGGCCTGCAACCCCATACTTCCCGCGCTCCCCGGTCAACCCGGGAATCTGGACCATGTGGCCTTCTGGCGGGGCGTCCGCGTA
Organism: Arthrobacter sp. UYEF20; assembly: GCF_040546335.1. Taxonomy (NCBI): domain Bacteria; kingdom Bacillati; phylum Actinomycetota; class Actinomycetes; order Micrococcales; family Micrococcaceae; genus Arthrobacter; species Arthrobacter sp. UYEF20. Next base: position 8,918 of record NZ_JBEPNP010000005.1, read on the forward strand.
GAGGCCTGAGGCACGCCACAGCAGGCGATAGGGTGGTTTGGGATTCTACGATTGATGCTGCGAAAGGGCGGACGTTGACTGCTGAACTACCGGTGCTTGCCGAGGGCGACTTCTATTACAAGGTGCTGGGGGAGGGGCGCTTCCGCTCCACCATCCACGCCCAGGGCGCCTGGAACGAACACGAACAGCACATGGCTCCCGCGTCCGGCATCATGGCGGACTGCCTGGCCCGGCACGAGCCGCGGGAGGACATGCGCATGGCGCGGATCAGCTACGAGATCCTGGGCCTGATCCCCGGCGGCGAGTTCGAAGTCATCACCACGACGCTCCGCCCGGGCCGGACCATCGAGCTGCTGCAGGCGGAGCTGGTGGCGGGCGGCCGCGTGGCCATCCGCGCCGCCGCCTGGCGGATGATCATGTCCGACACGACCGCCGTCGCCGCCTTTGAAGACCCCCGGATCCCCGCGCCGGAAGGATGCGAACCCTACGACGCCGCGAGCATCTGGCCGGGCGGGTACATCGCCTCGCTGCAGATGCGGATTGCCGAGGGGCACCGTGCCGGCTCCGGCACGGTCTGGCTGCACACCACACACCCGTTGACGGACCAGGCGGACAGCAGCGACCAGGCCAGGCTGGTCGGTCTCGTGGACACCGCCAACGGGATCGCCGCGCGCGTCCCGCCGGGCCAGGGCAGCTACGCCTTTCCCAACCTTGACCTGCAGATCCACATGTACCGGCGCCCCGAAGGGGACTGGCTGGGTCTGGATAACGAGGTGTCCTTCGGCACGGACGGAATCGGCCTGACCTCGACGGTGCTGCATGACCTCACCGGTCCGTTCGGCCGCGCGGAACAGATCCTGACGCTGCGGAAGTCCTGACCACCCAAGTGGCTCGCAATAGTTGTCGTTTTCAGGGCTCAAAACGACAACAACTGCGGGTCAGTTGGGTGCCGGAAATGCTAGTGGAAGACGAGCCAGCCGACCAGCGTGGCCAGGCCGGTCAGGAAGGCACCCCAGACGATGTCCACCACGACGATGACCAGCGGCCAGTTCTTCAGGGTCGCGGCGTTGGTCAGGTCATAGGTGGCGTAGGCGAAGGTTCCCAGCGCGGCGCCGTAACCGAGCGCGGTGAGCCAGCCGCCGCCGTCGAGCGCCGGCTGGAGGGCGAAGAAGACGATTCCGATGATGTACAAGACGTAGAAGACGACGGCGTACCCTAGATGGGGCTTGTCCGCCAGGAGGTGCCCCAGACTCCGCCGGTAGAACTTGCTCATTGACTTGAGCCAGACGGCATCGATGACGGCGAACGCGGCGGCCACGACGAGGAACTGCAAGATGACCATAAGGGAGCATAACAACATGCCGGAGGCCCCAGGCGCACCACGGACGCTGACGATCGTCCGGCAGCAGGAATCGCTCGGTGCCGCCGGGGACCTGGACTTCGCGATCGAACTGCTGCAGAAGGTCAAGGCCGGCGAGCTGGGACCCATGCTGCGGCTCTACCGCCCGGTGCCCACTGTCGCCTTCGGGCAGCGGGACACACACCTTCCGGGCTTCGACGCCGCCGCTCAGGCATGCCGCGAGCTGGGCTTTGAGCCGCTGGTCCGCAAGGCCGGCGGGCGTGCCGCTGCCTACCACCAGGGCGCCCTCGTGATCGACCATCTGGAACCGCACCGGGACGCGATCGCCGGCGCCAAAGGACGCTTCTCCTTCTTCGGCGAACTGCTGGCGCAGGCGCTGCGCAGCGCCGGAGTCGATGCCGCCGTCGGGGAGATTCCCGGCGAGTACTGCCCCGGCGAATTCAGCGTCCATGGCCAGGATCCGGAGCGTCCGGCCCACCAGGTGAAGCTGATCGGCACCGCCCAGCGCGTCGTGGCCGGCGGCTGGCTGTTCAGCTCGGTGATCGTGGTGGAGAACTCCGCCCCGATCCGCGCCGTGCTGGAAGCCAGCTACGCGGCGCTCGGCCTGGACTGGGACCCTGCCACGGCCGGCGCCGTCAACGACCTCGTCCCGCACCTGGACGTGGACGCCATCGAGGCGGCTGTGATCGACACCTACGCCCGCTACGCGCAGCTCGGCTTCGGAGACTTCGCCGGCCTGCGCGGCTGACCGCGCAGGCTGGCCGTCCGGGCTCAGTGCCCCCGCGCGATCCATTCCTCAAGCTGCGGCGCCTCGGCGCCGATTGTCGTCGTATCGCCGTGGCCGGTCCGCACCACGGTGCCCGCCGGGAGCGTCAGCAGACGGCTCCGGATGGACTCGATGATGGTGGGGAAGTCGCTGAAGGACCGGCCGGTGGCTCCCGGGCCGCCCTGGAACAGTGTGTCGCCGGCGAAGACGGTGCCTTCGCTTTCCAGGTAGAAGCAGGTGGAACCCGGCGAGTGGCCCGGCGTGTGCAGGGCCAGCAGCCGCGCACCGGCGACGTCGAAAGTGTCCCCGTCCGCGATCGCGTGGTCCGGTTCGGTGCCCGGGAACACGCGCTCCCAAAGCATCCAGTCCTCACGGTTCAGATGGACCGGGGCGCCGACGCGGTCGCGGACCTCGCCGACGGCGCCGATGTGGTCATCGTGCCCGTGCGTCAGCAGGATGGCGGTGACCTTCCGGCCCGCGACGGCGGCCTCGACCGCAGCCGGGTCGTGCGCCGGGTCGATGATCAGGCATTCCTGGTCGTCGCCGACGATCCAGACGTTGTTGTCGACGTCCCAGGTGCCGCCGTCGAGCGAGAACGTGCCCGAGATTACCAGCTGCTCGATCTTCAGGGTGCCCCCGGTTCCGGCGCTCACAGTTCAACCACCGAGCGCAGCACCGCGCCGGCGTGCATCTTGTCGAAGGCTTCCTCGATCTGGTCGATGGTGATCCGCTCCGTGACGAAGGCGTCGAGGTCCAGCTTGCCCTGCCGGTAGAGGCTGATGAGCATCGGGAAGTCGCGCGAGGGCAGGCAGTCGCCGTACCAGGAGGATTTCAGCGAGCCGCCCCGGCCGAAGACGTCCAGCAGCGGCAGTTCCAGGGTCATCTCCGGGCTGGGAACGCCCACCAGGACCACCGTGCCGGCGAGGTCGCGGGCGTAGAACGCCTGCTTGTACGTCTCGGGGCGTCCGACGGCGTCGATCACGACGTCGGCGCCGAAACCGCCGGTGAGTTCGCGGATCGCCTCGACCGGATCGCCGGCGGAGGAGTCCACGGTGTGGGTGGCACCGAATTCCCTGGCGCGTTCGAGCTTCTTGGCGTCGATGTCGACGGCGATGACCGTGGTGGCACCCGCGAGCGCGGCGCCGGCGACGGCCGCCATGCCCACCCCGCCGCAGCCGATGACGGCGACGGAATCGCCAAGCTTGACGTTTCCGGTGTTGATGGCGGCACCCAGGCCGGCCATGACGCCACAGCCCAGCAGCCCGATGGCGGCGGGGTCGGCCTCAGGGTCCACCTTGGTGCACTGGCCGGCGGCCACAAGGGTCTTCGCGGCGAACGCGCCGATGCCCAGGGCGGCGGTGAGCTCGGTGCCGTCCTCGAGGGTCATCTTCTGCGTGGCGTTGTGGGTGTTGAAGCAGTACTGCGGCTCGCCGCGGCGGCAGGCCCGGCACTCGCCGCAGACGGCACGCCAGTTCAGGACCACTCGGTCGCCGGGGGCCACCGAGGTGACGTCCGGTCCCACGGCGCTGACGACGCCGGTGGCCTCATGGCCCAGCAGGAACGGGAAGTCGTCGTTGATGGCACCGAGCTTGTAGTGCAGATCGGTGTGGCAGACACCGCTGGTGAGGATGTCCACCAGCGCCTCACCGGGGCCGGGATCGGGGACCAGGATGGTCTCCACCGTGACGGGTGCTCCCTTGGAGCGGGCTACTACACCTTTGACTTTGTGGACCACGGAAAAGCTCCCTTGAGTACAGTGCGGGAATATGGAGGCAGCGCTATTTGTGACTGTGATCTGTCTATCACACAGCCAGGTCCAAATTCCAGAAGTTGTTGCGCAATGTACAACAGGTTGCACAAACAGCCCTCGGGCCGCCGGGACTCAGGCGGCGAGCCTGCTCTTGACCTGTGCAGCGGAAGGGTTGGTGGCCGCGGTGCCGTCCGGGAACAGCACGGTGGGGACGGTGCGGTTGCCTCCGTTGAGCTTCTCCACGAGATCTGCGGTGCCTTCAACTTCTTCGATGTTGATCTCGGTGTAGCCGATGCCCTGGGCGTCCAGCTGCTTCTTCAGGCGGTTGCAGTAGCCGCACCAGGTGGTCGAAAACATGGTGATGGTGCCGGATTCGGGGGTGAAGTCCACGAAGTTCTCCTCAGAGCTGGTTGACGGTGCCGGGTGACAGCGCCGGTTGCCGACAAAAATCGGACGTCATTGTTACCAACCGTAACCCGGGGGCCGGTATTCCCGCCGAGGTGGCGGCCGCTACGGGCGTATTACCGTCTCGCCCTCGCCGGAGGGCACCTCAAAACCGGTGATGAACTTGTCCAGGTATGCAGGTCCCACCGGCGCCGAGTTCGGTCCCGCGTGCAGCCGGCGCAGCTCCAGCCGCCGGAGGAGCTCATCCCTGGGCACCTCAAGATACACGAGCTGCCATGCAGCGCCGTGGGCGGTGACGAGCTCCTTGTATTCCTCGCGCCGCTGTCTGGACCAGAAGGACAGATCGACGACGATGTCCCGGCCCTCTGCCATGAGCTCCACGATCCGGATCCGGAGCTGCCGTTCCACCACCACGGTGAAATCGAAGTATTCGGGGGTGCCGAAGCGTGACGCCAGCTCCCGGTCCTGACGCCACATCTCCTCGTCGACCGAGAGCCGCACGTAACCTTCGGCCTCAAGGGCCTTGGCGTAGCTTGTTTTTCCCGAGCCGGCAACGCCGCACATCAGGACCACCGTTGACGTTTTGACCATGCGGGGAGTCTAGGGGATACGGCCAGCCGGCGGGTGTCCCGGACGGACGGCCAGGCGGATGACACGGAATCCGTGCGGTGGCATGCTGGTGCCATGTGTGGACGCTACGTGATGGCCCGGGCCGTCGGAGACCTTCTGGCCGAATTCGATGCCGGGCTGGAGGAGGAGATCGCGATTCCGCCGTCGTGGAATGTTGCCCCGACAGCGGACGTGCCGATCATCCTGGAACGGCTCGTGGATGGAAGCCCGGTCCGGCAGCTGCATATCGCGCGCTGGGGGCTGGTGCCGTCCTGGGCCAAGGACCCGGGCATCGGTTCGAAGATGATCAATGCACGCAGCGAGAGCGTCCTCGAGAAGCCCGCGTTCCGGAAGGCCACCCGGTCCCGGCGCTGCGCCGTCCCGGCGGACGGCTACTACGAATGGAAGGGCGAGGGCCGCAACAAGCAGCCCTATTACGTTCACCCCCGGGACGGGCGCCCCATTGTGTTCGCCGGACTCTTCGAGTGGTGGAAAGACCCTTCCAAGGCCGAGGGGGACCCGGAGCGCTGGATGCTTTCGACGTCGATCATGACCACTGACTCGCCGCCGGAGGGCTACGCCGGGGGAATGCTGGCCGAGCTGACCGCGCTGCACGACAGGGTCCCACTGCCGATGGACCGCCAGACCATGGAGACATGGCTGGATCCGCAGGCCGATGACGCTGCCACCCTCGTGGACCTGGTCCGGGCCGGGGCGCACGACGTCGCGGAGGGCTGGACGATCGACGCCGTGGGCACCGCCGTGGGGAACGTGAAGAATGACTCCCCGGAACTCATCCAGCCAGTGGGAAGCCTGTTCTAGCTAGCGCGCCGCTGGATTGCGCAGGAACGCAGCCCGTAGGGCGTGCCGGAAGGAGCCATCGATCTCCGCGGACTCCCGTGGTGACGGTGGGCGTCAGAGCGTCACCTTGCCGCCGCCGTCGACCGCCCAGCTGGGGTTGAAGGCGACCTCCCAGCGGTAGCCGTCGGGATCGGCGAAATAGCCGGTGTAGCCGCCCCAGGGCTGGGTCTGCGCCGCCGCGACGATGGTGGCCCCCGCAGACTCCGCTTCGGCCATCACCCAGTCGACTTCCGCCGCGCTGCCCAGATTATGGCTCAGCGTGATGCACGGAATGCCGGCAGGGGGATCGGTGGCTGCTTCGGCCTGCATCTGCCCGGCGTCCCAGAGCGAGAGGACCAGGCCGTGGTTGGCCTGGATGAAGAGCACCTCGCCGGGGACTTCCCGCTGGACCGGCCATCCGAGGCCATCAACGTAGAAGCTGCGGGCGGCGTCAACACTGCGGACACCCAGTGAAATTAAGTCGACTCGTGGCTGCATCATTCGATACTGTCATGCACATGTCCACAAATCACGCAGACGACAAGACCGCCAAGGCCGACCGGGAACAGCTCGCCGCCGTGCGGGTGGCTGTTGACGAGGTGGACGAGCAGATTGTGTCCCTGATCGGCCGCCGCGAACGGCTGATCCGGATCGCCGGGACCCTCAAGGCGGACAGCGCCGAGGTGCGTGCGCCCGGGCGGGTGGAGCGGGTGATCGAACACGTCCGCGCCACTGCGAAACAGAAGGACATCGACGTCGACCTCGTCGAAAAGACCTACCAGGCCATGATCGATGCCTTCATCACCCTTGAGCTGGAGGTGTACAAAGCCAGCTCCTAGCAGGGGCTTAGAGGGCCTCGTCTACAGGCACATTGGCCTGGTAGTCCCGGCCGTCGCAATCGCTGAAGGCCGTCATGAGGTGGCCCTTGGGGAGGCCAAGCACCGTCGCGATGGGGAAGTTTCCGGTGATGGTGTTCCCTGAGTGTTCCACGCCCTTGAGGTCGAAGTTCTCTTCCGTGCCGTCATGGTTGAAGTAGTAGAAGGAAACGGCCTCGCCGTTCATGAACTCAATACCCAGCCTGCGCTGATGGGAATAGTCCGGCCCGGCCGCCAGGAGGCCCACCACGTAGGCGCCTTGCCCCGGGATATTTCCGTCTATATCGAACGTCGCCACCAAGGATGGATCCTTGGCGGCGATCTTTACGTGCTTCAGGAGTGCGTTATGGGAGCTCATGGCTCAATCCTGCTACGTGTGCCAGCGTCCGTCCACCCCTGATCTAGGTTTTGTCCCGGGCCGGGCGTAGACTGGAATCATTCGAAGATATATTCGAATGAGGTTTCCCGGGAGGCACTGTGGGTATGTTCAGCGAGTCGGTAGACGTCGCCTGCACACCCTCCGGCGTGCCCCTGAAGCTTGACTGGGCCGGCCGGCACTACACCGTCTGCGCCGAACCGGTCCGCTGGTATGAGCGGCGCCAATGGTGGGCGGAGGAACCGCGGGCCCCGCTGGGGAGCGGCCCCGGGCTGGTGGACCACGAGATCTGGCGGGTCCAGGTGCGCCCGGCCGATCCGTCCCCGGTTGATGGAGCCCAGACGGGGACCCTCACCCTTGACCTGAGCCGGCACGTCGGCAGCGGCCGCTGGCGGCTGCTGAGGATCCATGACGCCCTCCGTCCCCAGAAATCGGCATGAGCTTCACCCATCTCCACGTCTCCACCGCCTTCAGCGCCCACTACGGGGTCTCCTGGCCGGATGAACTGGCCGCCGCCGCCGCGGCCGACGGTGCCACCGCGCTCGCCTGCACTGACCGCGACGGCCTCTACGGGACGGTCAAGCACCTGTTGGCCTGCATGGCTGCCGGACTCGATCCGATTGTCGGGGTTGACCTTGCGGTCCTTGACGACGACGGCGACCTCCGCACCCAGGTGGGCGGACGCGTCGTCGTCCTGGCCCACGGGCACAACAACGGCGCCGGCTACCGGGCGCTCTGCCGGCTGATCTCCGACGCCCACGCCCGCACCACCGGTAAGGCCGGGGGAGCGGTGCCCGTGGCCGTGACCCGGGCGGAGCTCGCCTCCCGGACCATGCATCCGGAGACCCTGCAGCCTGTGCTGACGGTACTGATCGGTCCGGATTCCGACGTCGGCCGGGCGGTGGGCGGGCGGCGCTACCTGCGCCCCCGTACCCTGTTCAAGCGCTGGCTGGATGCCATGCCGCCGGGGACCCTCGCCGCCGAGGTGGTCACGCAGCTCAGCACGCCCGGTGAGCCGCTCAGCACAGCCCACGCTGTGCGGATGCTCAGACTCGCCGCGGAACATGGCGTGCCCGCCGTGCTGAGCAATGCCGTGCGGTACGTCGCCGAGGACGGTGCGGCCACCGCGGATGTGCTGGACTCCGCCCGGACGCTGAAATCCCTGCCCGAACTCTCGGCTGCCCCGCTGCTCCAGCCCAACGGGCAGGGCTGGCTCAAGTCATCGGCGCAGATGCTGCAGCTGGGCAAAGAGATCATGCATGCCGCCGGGTACGGCACCGCGGACCTGAAACGGCTGATGGCCCAGACAGAGGCGCTCGCGGACCGCTGCCGGGTGGACCCGGTCACGGACATGGGATGGAAACAGCCCGTGGTCCCCGAAGCCTCCGTGATCGGAATCGCCGGGGATCCCCTCGTGGAGCTCAGCCAGCGTTGCGAGGCAGGCATCAGCCGCCGCTTCCCCGGGATCGCCGGGAAACCCGCCGAGGAGCTGCGCGCCAGGCTGGGGCATGAGCTGCGGATCATCGACAGCCTGGGCTTCGCCGCCTACTTCCTGACCGTCGCCGAAGTCTCGCGGATGATCCTGGACATGGGCGTCCGTGCCGCCGCCCGCGGCTCGGGCGCGTCCAGCCTGGTCAATTACCTGATCGACGTCAGCCAGGTGAACCCCCTTGAGCACGACCTCATCTTCGAACGCTTCCTCTCCCGTGACCGCGCCACCTTGCCGGACATCGACATCGACGTCGAAAGCGCCGAACGGCACAACGTCTACCGGAAAATCTTTGAGCGCTTCGGGTCCGAACGCGTCACGCTGATGAGCATGCAGAACGGCTACCGCGCTCGCGGTGCCGTGCGGGACGCCGGGCTGGCGCTGGGCATGGACGACGGCGAGATCGGGGACATCGCCAAGCAGCTGTGGCGGTTCTCGGCCCGGAACTTCCGGGAAGCCCTCGTGGAGAAACCGGAGCTGCGGGAATTCGCGGGGAGGGTGGAGCAGCGCGACTTCACCGAGAACCAGCAGCTGGACCTGCTGGTGGACCTCACGGAACGGCTGGACCGGCTGCCGCGCCACATCTCCATGCACCCGTGCGGTGTCATCCTGGGCGACGCCACCCTGCTGGACCGCACGCCCGTGCAGCCCAGCGGCCTTGGGCTGCCGATGAGCCAGTTCGACAAACACGACATGGACCCCATGGGGATGCTCAAACTCGATGTGCTGGGGGTCCGGATGCAGAGCGCCATGGCCTTCGCCGTACGTGAGGTCATCCGGCTGCACCCCTCCAAGGCTGAGGTCGTGGCAGCAGGGGCGCACCCGGCCGGTCCAGACGGCAGCGGCCCGGACTACATCGCCGCGGACGGGCACATCGACCTGAACGCCGTCCCGCTCGACGACGAACCCACCTACGAGCTGATCCGCAGCACCCACACCCTGGGCTGTTTCCAGATCGAATCCCCGGGCCAGCGCGAACTCATCGGCAAACTGGCGCCCCGGGATTTCAACGACCTCATCATCGACATCTCGCTGTTCCGGCCCGGCCCGATGAAATCGGACATGGTCCGGCCCTTCCTGGAACACCGGCACGGGTTCGCGCCCGAGGTCTACCCGCACCCGGACCTCAAACCGGTCCTCAAGGAAACCCACGGGGTGACCGTCTTCCACGAGCAGATCCTGAAGACCTTCGATGTCATGACCGGGTGCGGCCTGGCCCGGGCCGATGAGTTCCGCCGGGCGCTGGGCAACGAGATGCTCGAAGGGAAAGTGGAGGAATTCTTCCGGAAGGAGGCCCGGGCCCGGAACTACACGCCTGAGGTGGTGGACAAGGTCTGGGGCACCCTGAAGGCCTTCGGCAGTTTCGGCTTCTGCAAGGCCCACGGGGCTGCCTTTGCCGTGCCCACCTACCAGTCCGCCTGGCTCAAGACCCACCACCCGGAGGCATTCCTCGCCGGACTCTGGGAGCACGATCCGGGCATGTATCCCAAGCGGCTCCTGGTGGCCGAGGCCCGGCGGCTGGGGATCCCCATCCTGCCCCTGGATATCAACCGCAGCCAGGCCGAGTACCGGGTGGAACGGGTCGCCGCCGGCCCGGACCGCGGCAAGCTGGGCATCCGGCTGAGCCTGAACGGCATCTACGGACTCTCCGGCACCGAGTTGAAGCGGATCGTGGCAGGACAGCCGTATGACTCGCTGGCGGACCTGCGCGCCCGGTCCCGGCTGAGCAAGCCGAGCATCCAGCGGCTAGCCCAGCTGGGTGCCTTCGATTCCCTGCACCGGGCCTCCGGGGGAGCAGCCAACCGCGCCGACCTGGTGCGGCACCTGCAGAACCTGCAGCACCGCCCCCAGCGGAAGGGCATGGAGATCATCGAGGGCCAGCTGGCCCTGCCGCTGGGGGACATTGAGCTGAAAAACCTGAAGGCGGAGCTGCCCGCGCCCAGCATGGTGGAAAACGTCCGGGCGGAGCTGGACCTGATGGCCGTTGACGTCAGCGAACACCTGATGACCAGCCACCGGCCCCTGCTGGACCGGCTCGGGGTCACCACCGCGGACAAGCTGCTGGGGCTGCGCAACGGCACCGAGGTGCTGGTCGCCGGGGTCCGGGTCGCCACCCAGACGCCGCCCATGCGGGGAGGCAGGAGGGTGGTCTTCATCAGTGTCGACGACGGCACGGGCTGCGTGGATTCGGTCTTCTTCCATGAGGCGCAGGAGCTGGCAGGACCGCTGCTGTTCGGCACCCGGCTGCTGCTGATCCGGGGCACCAGCCGCCGGACCGGACCCCGGGGGATCAGCATCAGCGCCAGCATGGCCTGGGACCTCAGCCGCACCGAGACCCTGCCGTTCCCCGAGCCCGTTTCCGGCGCCCCCGCCTACCCCGGGCCGGAGTTGCCCGGCCCGCTGGACGGAATCAGCCGGAACCTTGCCATCACCGGGCTGGGTGGCTGAGCACGGCGCCGCTGGCGCCGTGCCGGGTGGCTGAGCACGGCGCCGCGGGCGCCGTGCAGGCTGCTGCACCCGGCGCCGCGCCGCCGTCGTGCGTTGGTTGGCCCATCCGGAACCGATAACATGGACGAGGCTGGCTGTGGTCCCCGTACGCCACAAGCTACGAAGCCTTAACCTTGAATAGGAGACACCCGTGTCAGATGCCCAGCAGATCACCCTTCTCGTCGATGGCGAAGAGACCAAGGTGGCTACCGGGACCACCGGCGCGGAACTCTTTTTTGAGCGCCGCGACGTCGTAGTGGCCCGCGTGAACGGCGAGCTTAAGGATCTGGACCAGCCGCTGCCCGAAAACGCCACGATCGAGGGCGTCACCATCGGCTCCCCGGACGGACTCAACGTCCTGCGCCACTCCGCGGCCCACGTCATGGCCCAGGCCGTGCAGCAGCTGCGCCCCGACGCCAAGCTCGGCATCGGCCCCTACATCACGGACGGCTTCTACTTCGACTTCGACGTCGAGGAGCCGTTCACGCCGGAGGACCTGCGCCAGCTGGAAAAGATGATGCAGAAGATCATCAACCAGAACCAGAAGTTCGTCCGCCGGGTGGTGAGCGAGGACGAGGCCCGTGAGGCGATGAAGGACGAGCCCTACAAGCTCGAACTGCTGGGCAAGAAGAACAACGCCGCCGATGCCGGGGAGGGCGTCAACGTCGAGGTGGGCGCCGGCGACATCACCATCTACGACAATGTGGACCGCAAGAGCGGCGACAGCGTCTGGTGCGATCTGTGCCGCGGCCCGCACCTGCCCAACACCAAGCTCATCTCCAACGCCTTCGCCCTGACCCGGTCATCGGCCGCCTACTGGCTGGGCAACCAGAGCAACCAGCAGCTGCAGCGCATCTACGGCACGGCCTGGCCCACCAAGGAAGCCCTCAAGGCCTACCAGGAGCGCATCGCCGAGGCCGAGCGCCGCGACCACCGCAAGCTTGGCGCCGAACTGGACCTGTTCTCCTTCCCGGACGAGCTGGGCTCCGGCCTGCCGGTGTTCCACCCCAAGGGCGGCATCATCCGCAAAGCCATGGAGGACTACTCTCGCCAGCGCCACGTCGACGCCGGCTACGAGTTCGTCTACACGCCCCACATCACCAAGGGTCACCTCTACGAGGTCTCCGGCCACCTGGACTGGTACCGCGACGGCATGTTCCCGCCGATGCACATCGACGCGGAACTCAACGAGGACGGCACGGTCCGCAAGCCCGGCCAGGACTACTACCTCAAGCCGATGAACTGCCCCATGCACAACCTCATCTTCCGTGCCCGCGGCCGATCCTACCGCGAGCTTCCCCTGCGGTTGTTCGAGTTCGGCTCCGTCTACCGCTACGAGAAGTCAGGGGTCGTGCACGGCCTCACCCGCGTCCGGGGCATGACCCAGGACGACGCCCACATCTACTGCACCCGCGAGCAGATGAAGGATGAGCTCACCACCACGCTGAACTTTGTCCTCGGCCTGCTCAAGGACTACGGCCTGGACGACTTCTACCTGGAACTGTCCACCAAGAACGAGGACAAGTTCGTTGGCGAGGATGCCGCCTGGGACGACGCCACACGCACCCTGGCCGAGGTGGCCGAAGCCTCGGGCCTGGACCTGGTGGCGGATCCGGGCGGAGCGGCGTTCTACGGCCCCAAGATCTCCGTGCAGACGAAAGACGCCTTGGGCCGCACCTGGCAGATGTCCACCATCCAGCTGGACTTCAACCTGCCGGAACGCTTCGAGCTCGAATACCAGGCAGCCAACGGCACCCGCCAGCGGCCCGTCATGATCCACCGTGCGCTCTTCGGATCGATCGAACGCTTCATGGGCGTCCTGACCGAGCACTACGCCGGCGCCTTCCCGGCGTGGCTGTCCCCGGTGCAGGTGGTCGGCATTCCGGTGGCCGAGGCGTTCAACGATTACATGTTCGACGTCGTGGACCGGCTCAAGGCCGCGGGCATCCGCGCCGAGGTGGACATTTCCTCGGACCGTTTCCCGAAGAAGATCCGCACCGCCAGCAAGGACAAGATACCGTTCGTGCTGATCGCCGGGGGAGACGACGCCGAGGCCGGCGCCGTGTCCTTCCGCTTCCGTGACGGCAGCCAGGACAACGGCGTGCCGGTGGCAGAGGCCGTCCAGCGGATCGTCGACGCCGTCCGCAACCGGACCAGCTAGCGGACAGGGAAGAACCAGGCATGCAGGACACCACAGGGGCCGCTCCGGAATATCCGGGCGACGACGCAGTGACGGACGACTTCGGCCTGGCCGGAGTTCCGGACGCTTTCCAGCGCCTGTGGACCCCGCACCGGATGGCGTACATCAAGGGCGGCCAACACCAGTTCAAGAACCCGGACGATTGCCCGTTCTGCGTCGCGCCCGGACGCAGCGATGATGAATCGCTGATCGTGTACCGGGGCCGGACCAGCTACGCGGTGCTGAACCTGTTCCCGTACAACCCCGGCCACCTGCTCATCTGCCCGTACCGGCACGTGCCGGACTACACGGACCTGACCGTGGAGGAAACGGCGGAATTTGCCGAGCTGACCCAGACGGCCATGCGTGTGCTGCGCAAGGTCGCCAACCCTTCCGGCTTCAACATCGGCATGAACCAGGGCGTGACCGGCGGGGCCGGGATCGCCGGCCACCTGCACCAGCATGTGGTGCCGCGCTGGGGCGGGGACGGCAATTTCTTCCCCATCATTGCCCAGACGAAGGCCATCACGCAGACTCTGGGCGAGGTCCGCCAGCAGGTGGCGGAGGCGTGGCCCCAGGAGTCCGAACATAAGGCAACCGACAGCGCGCAGGAGTCTTCCGCCAGGGAGCCAGATGCTGAATAGGCACGCGCGCGGCTTCTTCACCGCGCTGTTCTCCCCGCTCGCCCGCTGGCTGCTGCGGATCGGTGTATCCCCGGACGCCGTCACCGTGGTCGGCACCCTCGGCGTCGTCGTCGGCGCCCTCGTGTTCTACCCGCTGGGGCAGCTCTGGTGGGGGACCCTCTTCATCACGGCGTTCATCTTTTCCGACGTCATTGACGGCATCATGGCGCGGATGCAGCAGCGCGAAGGCCGCTGGGGCAACTTCCTGGACTCCACCCTCGACCGGTTGGCGGACGGCGCGCTGTTCGCCGGCGTCGCCGTCTGGTTCTTCACCGGCGGCGCGGACACGCCGATCGCGGTTGCCGCCCTCGTCTGCCTCGTGCTGGGGATGGTGGTCTCCTACGCCCGGGCCAAGGCCGAAGCCCTCGGCTTCCACGCCAACGTCGGCGTCGCCGAGCGCGCCGAGCGGCTCGTCTCCGTCCTCGTGGTCACCGGGTTCACCGGCCTTGGCCTGCCAAGCGTGGTGCTCTTCGCGACGCTGTGCCTGCTGGCATTGGCCAGCCTGGCGACGGTGGTGCAGCGGATCGTTGCCGTACACCGCCAGTCGCTCGACGAAACCGAAGGCACCGCCACCGAACAGGCGGCCTGACGGCCCCTTTTTGCCCCCGCCGCGGCGCGGGGAACCGGAATTCAGCCGTGTCGCAGCCGGGGGCTAGTATTAGCACTACCGGCCAATGGATCCGGTAATCCGGTGTGTGCGAGAACGGCATCTGTGTGCCGCCTGCACCCCGGCGAGGTCATCTATCTACCCATAGGGGTTTTTGTGTCTACACCTGATGTAAGCAGCGAAGCCGGCGCGTCCGCCAAGAACGTCACGGGCAGCAACCGCGTCAAGCGCGGCATGGCGGAGATGCTCAAGGGCGGCGTCATCATGGACGTCGTCAACGTCGAGCAGGCCCGCATCGCCGAGGATGCCGGTGCCGTGGCCGTCATGGCGCTGGAACGCGTTCCCGCCGATATCCGCGCCCAGGGCGGTGTGTCCCGCATGTCCGATCCGGACATGATCGACGCGATCATCGCGGCCGTGTCCGTGCCCGTCATGGCGAAGGCCAGGATCGGCCACTTCGTCGAGGCCCAGATCCTGCAGTCGCTCGGCGTGGACTACATCGACGAGTCCGAGGTCCTGACCCCGGCCGACTACACCAACCACATCGACAAGTGGAACTTCACGGTTCCCTTCGTTTGCGGCGCCACCAACCTCGGTGAGGCCCTGCGCCGCATCAACGAGGGCGCGGCCATGATCCGCTCCAAGGGTGAGGCGGGCACCGGCGACGTCTCCAACGCCACCACCCACATGCGCCAGATCCGCGCCGAGATCAAGAGGCTGGCCGGACTGGCCGAGGACGAGCTCTACGTCGCGGCCAAGGAACTGCAGGCCCCGTACGAACTGGTCAAGGAAGTTGCCGCCACCGGCAAGCTCCCCGTGGTCCTGTTCACCGCCGGCGGCATCGCCACCCCGGCCGACGCCGCGATGATGATGCAGCTCGGCGCCGACGGTGTCTTCGTCGGCTCCGGCATCTTCAAGTCCGGCAACCCGGCCCAGCGCGCCGCCGCCGTCGTGAAGGCCACCACCTTCTTCGATGACCCGGACGTGATCGCCAAGGCCTCCCGCGGCCTGGGCGAGGCCATGGTCGGCATCAACGTGGACGAGATCCCGCAGCCGCACCGCCTCGCCGAGCGCGGCTGGTAGTTCGCGCCTGTGGGGCGCCGGACGGCGCTGATCCTCTGCGTGCTATTCCCCGCGCCTTGTTGGCAGCTCAGGGGCTGCTCGGGGCGCGGGGCCCCTTTTACGCACGCTGCCGGATCACACCGTCCTTCGCCTTGCGCTCCTGATTGAACGAGTCCGGCCCGTCACCTCTCCAGGTGGCGGGCCGGCGTCGTTTGCGTTCCGCGGCCGTTAGTCGAGGCCGAGGCGCTTGAGCAGCGGCTCAAGTTCGGCGTCGCGCCCCCGGAAGGTGCTGAAGGATTCCAGCGGGTCGCCGCTGTTGCCGCGGGAGAGCAGCTCGGCGCGGAAGAAGTCACCGTTGGCCCGGGTGAGCCCGCCGTTTTCCTTGAACCACTCCGCCGTCTCGGCGTCCAGCACTTCGCTCCAGATGTAGGAGTAGTAGCCCGCGGCGTAGCCGGCGCCGGCGAAGATGTGCTGGAAGTAGCCGGTGCGGTAGCGCGGCGGGATCAGGCTGTGCGCCACTCCGGCCGCGGCCAGCGCCTTGGCCTCGAATTCCAGGACGTCGCTGGGCACCTCGGAGCCGTCCAGGACATGCCAGGCGAGATCCAGCAGGGCCGCGCCCAGGTATTCGGTGGTGCCGAAGCCCTCGCCCCAGAGCCGGGCGGCGTCGAGTTTGTCCACGAGCTCCTGGGGCAGTGCTTCGCCGGTGGCGTAATGGCGCGCATAGTTGGCCAGGACCTCCGGCCACATGATCCACATCTCGTTGACCTGCGAGGGGTACTCCACGAAGTCCCGCGGCACCGAGGTGCCGGAAAACCGCGGGTAGGTCACGGAGGAGAACAGTCCGTGCAGGGCATGGCCGAACTCGTGGAAGGTGGTGCGGAGCTCATCGAGGGTCAGGAGCGCGGGCTCGCCGGCCGGCGGCTTGGAGATGTTGAGGTTGTTGATCACCACGGGCCGGGTGTTCAGCAGCCCGGACTGTTCCACGAGGGAGTTCATCCAGGCCCCGCCGCGCTTGGACTCGCGGGTGTAATAGTCGCCCAGGAACAGGCCCAGTCCAGTGCCGTCGGAGTTCCTGACTTCCCAGACCCGAACGTCCGGGTGGTAGCCGGTGAGGTCGCTGCGTTCGTGGAAGGTGATGCCGTAGAGGGCATTGGCGGCGAAGAACACACCTTCGTTAATGACGCGGTCCAGCTCGAAGTAGGGGCGCAAAGCTTGTTCGTCCACGGCGTACCGTTCGCGCTTGACCTTGGCCGAGTAGTACGCCCAGTCCCAGGCCTCGAGCGGGTGCCCGGCGACCTCGGCCAGCGCCTCCGCCTCGGCGTCGGCGTTCCGCACGGCGGCGGGGGCCAGCCGGTTCATCATGGACTGCACGGCCGCGAAATCGGGGGCGGTCTGCCGGTCCACGGTGAGCTCGGCATAGTTGGCGAAGCCCAGGAGCGCGGCCTTCTCGGCGCGGAGCCTGACCGTCTCCTTGACCAGGTCCAGCACATCGAGGCTGCCGCCGCTGCTGCCCCGGCCGATGGAGGCCTCGTAGAGCCGCCGGCGGACGTCCCGGTTTTCCAGGGCTGCCAGCGCCGGCTGGTTGCTGGGCTGGATGAGGGTAAGCAGGAACTTGCCCTGGTGTCCGGCCGTGCGGGCTGCCGCCGCCGCGCTGGCGACGTCGTCGGCAGGGAGTCCGGCGAGTTCGGCCGCGTCGTCCAGGAGCAGGGAGGCGGACTTCATTCCGTCCTTGACGCGCTGGCCGAACTCGGTGCCGCGGCGGGAGAGCTCCGCATTGACGGCCTTGAGGCGCTCCTGCCCCGCCGCGTCCAGTTGGATGCCGGACTGGCGGAACTCCTTGAGGTACTCGTCGACGAGTCGGCTGGATTCGGGGTCGAGCTTGTCAGTGTTGATGGCGGCGAAGCGCTCGAACAGGCGCCGGTTCAGGTAGACGGCGTCCTGATGGGCCGAGAAGAGCGGGGACAGCCGGGTCTCCAGCTCACGGATCGTGTCCGAGGCGTCGGCGGAAACGATGGTGAAGAACGACGCCGCAGCCCGCTGCAGCAATTGGCCGGACCGCTCCATCGCCAGGGCCGTGTTTTCGAAGGATGCCGGACCGGGGGTCTCGACGATCGTGTGGATCTCCGCCAGATGCTCGGCGAGGCCGGCTTCGACCGCTTCGGCGTAGTGCTCGTCGTCGATCACCGCGAACGGCGGCAGGCCGAACGGCAGGACACTGGGGCTCAGTAACGGGTTAGTCATGAAATAACTCTTTCATGTATGCGGAGAGTTCTCAACGGTGCCGGCGGCATTTTGTGATGCTGCCCTATGCTTGGTCAGCATGGAGCAATTGAAGGAACGACGGCGGACCGTCGCGGCGCACGGAGCCGAACTGGCTGTGTTTGAGTACGGCCCGGAACCGGCACCAGATGTGCCGACGGTGCTGCTGGTGCACGGTTACCCGGACAACCATCAGGTGTTCCTGACGGCCATCAGGGACCTCGCCCGGACCCACCACGTGGTTGCCTACGACACCCGGAACGCGGGCGCTTCGGCCGTCGTCGCGACCCCAGGCGACTTCACGCTGAAGACGCTGGTGGACGACGTGTTCGCCGTGCTGGCGGCCGTGGGCGCCGCGGACGTGCATCTCGTGGGCCATGACTGGGGGTCGATCCAGGGCTGGGCCGCCGTGCAGGATCCGCGGGCCGCGGGCCGGATCAGCCGGTACACCAGCATCTCGGGCCCGGACCTGCGGCACTTCGCCCGCTGGGTGCGCAGCCGGCGTTGGCGTCCCCGCGCCTGGCCGCAACTGGCGGGACAACTGTTGCGCAGCTGGTACATCGCCGCGTTCCTCGTGCCGAAGCTGCCGGAGGCCGCCTGGCGCCTGTTCCGCACCAAGCGCTACGAGCAGACGGCGAAGCGCGACGTCGGCAATGATCCCGTCCGCGGGCTGGCGCTCTACCGCGCCAATTTCTTCTCGGCCGGGAACTGGCCGGCGGGCGGCCGCGTGACAATGCCCATCCAGGTGGTAGTGCCACTCAAGGATTCCTTCCTGTCTCCGGACCTCGTGGAGGGACTGGATTCGTGGGTGGAAAACCTCACGGTCATCCGGGTGGACAGTGGCCACTGGTGGCCGGCATCCCGCCCGACGGAGTTCGCGGAGCTGCTGCGGGGAAGCCACGTCAGCCGATGATCCTGGGCGCCTCCGGCCGCCAGGAAGCCCGGCACGGGCCTTGCCCGGCCTCCAGGAGCCCGGCACGGGCCTTGCCCGGTGCGGGGGTGACGCTTACGGTGGTGTTGACACGGGGACTCGGTGATTCAGCTCTTGTCGCTCACGGACGGGAGGCGTTGATGGCGCGAGTATCGGCGGCGCAGCGGACGGCCAGGAACGGTACCTTCCGGAACGGCATGGACTACCTCAGCTGGGGCAACGGCCGGAAGACGCTGCTGTTCATCCAGGGCGGCCCGGGGAGTGCGGTGCCGCAGGGGATGATGCGCCGCATGTTCCGCCGGCAGTTTGAGCCGTATCTGGACGCCGGATTTGCCGTCTGGATGGTCACGCGCCGCCGGAACATGCCGCCGGAGCACACGATTGCCGATATGGCCGACGACTACGCCCAGGTGATCACCGAGGAGTTTGGCGGCCACATCGACGTGGTGGTGGCCGAGTCGTTCGGCGGGATGATCGCCCACTACCTGGCGGCGTTGCATCCCCACGCATTCGGCCGGGTTGCCGTGGTCATCGCAGCAGCCGAAGTCAGCGACTGGGGTAAGGACGTTGACTCCCGGATGGCGGCTGCCCTCGCCAGCGGCGACACCGGAGGAGCCGGGAGAGCCTTCGCCGAGTACCTCGTTCCGGGGCCGCACGGGCGGTGGCTGCGCCGGTTGCTGGGGCCCGCCATCGGCGGTCGCCTGCTCGCTGCCTCCCCATATCCGCCAGAGGACATCCGGACCGAAGCCCGGGCGGAACTGTCCTTCAACTCACGGGCGGTACTGCCGAGGATCCGGCAGCCGGTATTGCTTATTTGCGGCGACAGCGACCGGTTCTTCCCGAAGGATGTTGCCCTTGAGACAGCCAGACTGATCCCGGACTGCACCCTGATCTGGTACGAAGGCCACGGCCATCTCCGGGTGGCCGCCAGCAGCCGGGTCGCACGCGACGTGCTGGCATTCGTCAACCGCAGGTGAGACTGCTTCGGCCTCAGCGGAGGTGGCGCGGAATGTGTCCGGCCGGTTCGTGTGCCGCAAGGTCAAGGGTCATGAAGATGCTGTTCGGATCGAGGACGTAGCCGGCAAATGGCGGGCAATCGAGAAATCCATGCCGGTGATACAGCCGACGTGCGGGGGCGAAGAACTCCTGGCTTCCGGTTTCCAGAAACAATCGTTCGTGGCCGCTACGCCGGGCTTCGTCAACGATATGGGCCAGCAGGAGCGCGGCTATGCCCCGGCCGCGGGCGTGGGCGGCTGTGTGCATTGACTTGATCTCACCCTGACGGGCTTGCAGCTGTTTGAGGGCTCCGCAGCCGAGGACCCTGGCGTCCTGCCGCGCAGTCCAGAAGGTGATGGCTGGGCCGGAAAGCGCCGCAGGATCGAGCGCGTGCACGCTTTCCGCGGGCGACGTGGCGGACATGTCCGCTAGATGCCCGCCCAAGAGCTCCAGGACATCTCGGCGCCGGGGGTCATCCCGCTCGATCCGAATCATGCTGAAAGCTCCTCCGCCGAATCTATGGCCGGTCACCCAATCTACCGGATAGCACGGCCTCAGTAGGCTGCTGCCATGGAATCTCTCAACGAGGCCGCATCCGGCAGCTGGCTCGTGCCGCTCCTCGACCCGGCGGCCAGGGACATGCATAGCGTCGTGCCGCACGGCTATGCCGCCTACGCCCGGGTTTTCCACCCGGCGGCCCGGGACCGGCCTGCAGATACTTTGTCCTGGCACGGGCAGGACAGAGAAGTCCTGGTCGACGTCGACAGTGAATCCGTTCCGTGGAAGGAGGTGGCACGGACGTTCGGCACGTCGATGCACGCCCTCGCGCAGTATCACCGCCTGCCGGGGCCGGCCGCGGGGCCGTACCGTGAGGTCCTCGACGCCGCGGGCTGGCGCTACTCCGAGCCGTGGCAGGGGAACTTGGACATCCACGTGCTGGCCGCGGCGGCGTCGATCCTTTCCCGGCACACGACGACGCCGGGCAAGGGCGTCGCCGCGATTTGGGAAGGGTGGGGCGGCCTCACGAGCTCGGCCGGATACAGCCAGTTGAGCTTCGGCACGGACGGCGGAGGCGGACGAGGAACCGTAACGCTTGGCGCCGAGGACGGGGCCGGTTCAGGGCTTCTGCCGGCCAGCGTGGTACGCGGGCCGAGGCTTGAGCTTCCCGGCCGCAGTCACTTTCTTTTTTCGTCTTCCCCGGCCGAATTCACCGACCCGGCCTGGGTCCGCAACGCGCCGTGGCACCATGATCCGCGCTGGCCGCAATCACCCAGCCTGCTCTGGCCCGAGGACAGGGCCTGGGCACTGGTCACGGAGATCGACTTCCATTCGACCATCATCGCCGGCAGTTCGGCGCTTGTGGCCGAGCTCGTCGCGGATCCGGCGATCGAGGCCCTTGAGATCCCCGAAGGCGCGGATCTGACCTGGGATGCCGGGAACTAGTGGGAGGAGTGACGAACCCTTCCCCCACGCCGCGGACTGGAACTGACGCAGCTCGCCTTTTTGCTGCCGGCGTCCGTGGTTCTTCTTTTCTCGAAGTTCAGGGAGTCTTACGTGCCAACTCGAGCATGCTGGCCCGGTCGCGGCGGTACATGGCGGCGTGTTCGGCGAACTCGGCACGTCCCGTTGCCATGACGCGGCCGTCGGTGAAATCGGCGAGCTCGCCAAGCCTTTCCGCGAGGATTTCAAAAACGTCCCGGTGCTCAAAGTGCACGCCGTAAGCGTCGATCAAGGCATCGAGACGACCCCGTCGTTCGTTCTCGTCCGGCGCTGCGTCGCCCCCATTTTCTCCCAAAGGCACGAGCCGGTAGGCCAGGAAGGCAAAGTCCCAGGCCCGGGGGCCAGGCGAGGCTGTGTCGAAGTCGATGAGCCCGACGAGACGGCCCTTCTGGA
This sequence comes from Arthrobacter sp. UYEF20, assembly GCF_040546335.1. Classification (NCBI taxonomy): domain Bacteria; kingdom Bacillati; phylum Actinomycetota; class Actinomycetes; order Micrococcales; family Micrococcaceae; genus Arthrobacter; species Arthrobacter sp. UYEF20. The sequence continues at coordinate 30,485 of NZ_JBEPNP010000005.1, forward strand.
ACACCATGTTGTAGGGCGAAACGTCGTTGTGGCACACGACTTCTGCAGGCTCATGAGTGGGCAATTGCCAATGGAGGTCGGCTGCGGCAAGCTCCGCGCTTGCCTCGTGGATGCGTCGAAGGAGCGCTCCGGCGTCGTGCAAGATGGACGGACTCCATACCCATTCCGGAAGCGGGTAGTGCGCGGCGTCGCCGGGAAGATAGCTGAGCACTTCCCGTCCACGCCCGTCCATTCCGAGGGTCGCGGGGACTTCTGTGATTCCGGCGGATCGTAAGGTATTGAGCAGGGCGTGCACCGCGGGCGTCCATGGCCCTGCGCCCCGGCGGACTGTCTGACCAATGCGTGTCACGACCGTGGAATTACCGCCCGCCAGAACGTCTCCTTCTTGATTCACAGCACCACGCTAACCTGGGCGCAAGTGCGCCCGCATCACGGTCGAAATCGAATTGCGGCTAACCGGGCAACAATTCCAAAATCCCTGGGGGTAGAACGGTGCAACGGTGGATCAGCTACGGATCGCAGAAGGGCCGGGACCGAGACCGGCTCAATTCGCGGCAACCAGTTCTATTTCGAACCCGTCGGAATTCACCAGATAGGCAGCATAATGTCCGGGGCCGCCGGCATTCGGGTATTTTTCCGGAAACAACGGATTCCAACCGTGCAGCGGGGCTTTGTCTGCTAAGGCGTCAACCCGCTGTGCGCTTCCGGCGTGGAATGCCAGGTGATTGAGTCCGGGCGCGGTGCGGTGGTGCTCGCGGCTGCTCAGGTCCAGCGACTCTTCGACAACCAAGTAGGTCTGGCCCCGGCGCCAGCTGAGTCCGTGGGGCCAGCTCTGGTAGGCCTCGTATCCCAGGCTGGTCAGGATCCATCCCCATTCCGCCTTGGCGCGCACCAGGTCTGGCACCCACAGCTCGACATGGTGCAAGGCACCTTCGGAATCACCGCTCACGTCCTGAGTCCGCTGTCAGCGCGGCCGGCGGGCCGCGTGCTCGCGGGCGAGGACGGCGTAGGAGTCATCCGGCGTGCCGGGGATGAAAGTGCCGTGCTTGCGTTCGACGGCAGTCCGGATCAGGAAGTCTGCCAGCGCCGGGTTCTTGGGCAACAGCGAGCCGTGCAGGTAGCTCGCCACGATGTTGCGGTAGCGGGCGCCTTCCTGACCGTCGGTGCTGTTGTTGCCCGTGCCCTTGGCCGTGGATCCCAGCGGGGAGACGCCCGGCCCGAGCGTGGTCTGGCCGCTGTGGTTCTCGTACCCGAGGATGCTGCCGAATTCCGGGGAGGCCACCGCGACGTTGCCGATCAGCCGCACTTCGGTGCCGTGCGTTTCCACATCCAGGATGCCGATTCCCGGAATGACCGAACCCAGCCGGGTCTTGAAAAACTTCCCGAACAACTGGTACAGCCCGCAGATCACGAGCATGGGGGTGCCGTCCTCGGCCAGCTCCCGCAAGGTGGATTCCCGGGACAGCAGATCGTCCTTGATCACCAGCTGTCCGCTGTCCTGGCCGCCGCCGCCGAGGATCAGGTCCACGTGGGCGGGGAAGTCGTCGCCGACGTTGTATTCGAGCAGTTCCGGTGTGTAGCCGTGCCAGCGCAGGCGCTGGGCGAGGACCAAGGCGTTGCCCCAGTCTCCGTAGATATTCATGTCGCGCGGATAGAGCTGCAGGACCCGGATGGTTCCCTTGCTGGGGGCGGCGGAGTCCTCCGGCGGCAGCTCGTGCCCGAAGGAGAGCCCGTGCCCGGACTGCCGCCCGGCCTGCCCGGACGAAGATTCGGGGGTCATGAGACCACCTCCACTGTGGTGATTTTGGCTAGCTCGCGGCGGATGGCCAGCATGGCTGTGTAGGTGCAGAAGATCCGTTTCGGCTTGTCCTTCGCGCCGCGGATGAAGGCAGCCAGTGCGGGCGCGATTTCGGTGTTGACGGCGCCGATGGGGACGTCGTCGTACTGCAGCCGGAGGGCCATGTCGTAGGCCCGCGAGCCGCTCAGCTGGTCCACGCCCTCGTCACGGAGGGTGTCGAATTCGACGTCCCAGAGCCAGGACATGTCCCGGCCGTCTGCATAGTTGTCATTGATCGCGATCATGGTGGCGTAGCCCGCGGCGGGAAAGGATTTCAGGCCGAGCCGGAAGCCGCTGGGGTTCTTCACCAGCACCAGTTCCAGCGGCAGGCCGTCGACGACGAGGCTTTCGCCGCGGCCGAACGCCGGCGCCACACGGGACAGTGCCCGGAGCAGGCCGTCGTTATCTGCCACAGCCCCGTCCCGGACCGCGATGGCCCGGGCCAGGGTCAACGCGGCGGCCGCGTTGAAGATGTTGTAGACGCCGCGGAGCTTCATCGCGGTGGTGACGGTGACGCCGTCGTACTCAAAGTCGGCATCGTCGGCACCGACCCGGCGCAGCACGACGTCGGCGTGCGGCCTCGCGGGGGCAGGAGGCACCGGGCTGCCGGGGGCCGCCCGCATCTCGTCGTCGTTGGGAAAGGTGCTCAGCAGGGAGTCGTCCAGCCCGAAATACAGGGCCTCGGGCCCGTTGAGCGTTTCCGCGATCCGGGCGACGCGCGGGTCCTCCCGGTTCAGCACGACGGTTCCGGTGGTCTTGGAGGCAACATGCTGCAAGAGCTCCGCGGTCTTGTCGATCTCCCCGAAGCGGTCCAGCTGGTCCCGCAGGACGTTCAGCAGGAGGCTGTAGCGCGGCGGCACCTGGTTGACGAAGTGCACGGCGTGGGCCTCGTCCAGCTCCAGCACCGCGACGTCGGCCGTGAGCCTGCCGCGCCAGTCCACCTCGCCGAGCAGGGCAGCGGCGACGCCGCGGGTGAAGTTGCTGCCGGTGCGGTTGGTGAAGACCGTCAGGCCCTGGCTTTCCAGCAGCTCCACGACCATCTTTGTGGTGGTCGTCTTGCCGTTGGTACCGCTGACGACCGCGACGCCGAGGGGCAGCGTGGACAGTGTCCGCTGCATGAAGCCGGGGTCGATTTTTTCAACCACCAGCCCGGGAAGGGCAGAGCCTCCGCCCCTGAGCCGGGAGACCCGGCGGACGAGCTTGCCGAGCGGAACACTGAAGTAAAACATGCTTTGTAATATATCCCAGCGGCGGCATGGAAGCCTGCCGGGTGGCAGCGCCTGGTGCCGTTCGGGAAGACCCGTCCCACTATGCTGGTCGAATGACCAACCCCCTTTCTGCGCTTGAATCCCGCGCGGGCGCAGGCCTGCGGATCGGAGTCCTGGCACTCCAGGGCGATTTCCGCGAACACCTGCGCGCAGTGGAGGATGCCGGCGCCACCGGCATCGGAGTCCGCCGCCCGTCCGAGCTGGACGGCCTCGACGGCCTCATCATTCCCGGCGGCGAATCGACCACCATTGACAAGCTGTCGAGGATTTTCGAACTCCGGGAGCCGCTGTGTGAGAGCATCCGGGGCGGGCTGCCGGTCTACGGTTCCTGCGCCGGCATGATCCTGCTGGCGAACGAGATCGCCGACCCGGCCAGGGACCTCGCCGGGAATCCGCAGCAGACCTTCGGCGGCCTGGATATCACGGTCCGCCGCAACGCCTTTGGCCGTCAGCGGGAATCCTTCGAGACGGACCTCGATTTCAAGGGGCTGGAATTCAGCGCCACGGAGCACGGCGTGCCCCCCGTCCATGCCGTCTTCATCCGGGGGCCCTGGGTTGAGCGAGTGGGGGACGGCGTGGAGGTCCTCGCCAGGGTGGAGCCGTCCAGGGCAGGCCACCCCGAGGCGCTGGACGGGACGGCTAGAATTGTTGCTGTGCGTTCCGGCCAGCTGCTGGCCACCTCCTTCCACCCGGAAGTGACGGGCGAGAAGCGCGTGCACGAATTGTTTATTCGAATGATCAGAGGAGAAGCGTAAGCATGTCAGGCCACTCCAAATGGGCGACGACCAAGCACAAAAAGGCCATCCTCGACAGCCGCCGGGCCAAGTCGTTCGCCAAGCTGATCAAGAACATCGAAGTTGCAGCGCGCATGGGCGGACCGGACCTCGCGGGCAACCCCAGCCTGGAGCTGGCCGTCACCAAGGCCAAGAAGACCTCGGTCCCCGCTGACAACATCGACCGCGCCATCAAGCGCGGCGCCGGCCTCACCGGCGAAGTGGTGGACTACACCGAGATCATGTACGAATGCCGCGGTCCGCAAGGCTCGGCGCTGCTGATCGAGTGCCTGACGGACAACAAGAACCGTGCCGCCTCCGAGGTCCGGCTCGCCATCTCCCGCAACGGCGGCACCATCGCCGATCCCGGTTCGGTCAGCTACCTCTTCTCCCGCAAGGGCGTCGTCTCGCTGCCGAAGAACGGCCTGGGCGAGGACGACGTGCTGATGGCCGTCCTCGACGCCGGCGCCGAGGAAGTCAAGGACAACGGCGACAGCTTCGAGATCCACTCCGAGCCGACCGACCTCCAGGCCATCCGCGATGCCCTCACGGAAGCCGGGATCGAGTACGAGACCGATGAGGCCGAGTTCGTGCCGTCGATGCAGGTGCCGCTGGACCTCGACGCCGCCAAGAAGTTCTTGAAGCTCGTGGACGCCCTGGAAGAACTCGACGACGTCCAGAACGTCTACAGCAACGCCGACCTCAGCGACGAAGTGCAGGCCGCACTGGAAGCCGAGTGACCCTTCGCGTCCTCGGCGTCGATCCGGGCCTCACCCGCTGCGGGATCGGCGTCGTGGACGTTGAGACGAACCGCCGCGCCACCATGGTGGCGTTCGGCGTCGTGGGAACCTCTCCCGAGGAAAGCCTCGACCAGCGGCTGCTGGTCATCGCCACCTCGATCGACGAGTGGCTGGACAAGTACGAACCGCACGTCCTCGCCGTCGAACGCGTCTTCTCCCAGCTCAATGTCAGCACGGTGATGGGCGTGGCGCAGGCCTCCGGCGTGGTGATCGCCGCCGCCGCCCGCCGCGGCATCCCGGTGGCGCTGCACACGCCGTCGGAGGTCAAGGCCGCGGTCACCGGCAGCGGAACGTCCAACAAGGACGCCGTGACCAAACTGGTGACCAAGATCCTCCGCCTCGATGCCCCGCCGCGTCCGGCCGACGCCGCCGACGCCCTGGCGCTGGCCATCACCCACGCCTGGCGGGCCGGCAGCGGGACTTCTAACAAGGGCGCAGTCACCACCGGACCCGGCAGCCAGTCGTTGACCCCGGCCCAGCGGGCGTGGGCGGACGCGGAAGCAAAAGCGCGCCGTGCGCGCTGATTGTCAGGCCCGCTTGGTAGGGTATTCGTATATATGTTCGGATAGCCGGTTCTTCCGGCTTAAATTGTCAGCTGTAAACCCAGGAGCCCGGCTTTGATCAGTTTTCTCCGCGGAACCGTAGCGCACGTCGGCCTGTCCTCGGCAGTGATCGACCTCAACGGCGCAGGCATGAGCGTGAACGCCACGCCGCAGACCCTCGGCAGCCTGCGGGTGGGTCAGGAGGGGAAGCTCTTCACCTCCTTGATCGTGCGGGAGGACTCCCTCACCCTCTTCGGGTTCTCCAGCGATGACGAACGCGAGGTGTTCGACATCCTGCTCAGTGTCAGCGGCGTCGGTCCCCGCCTGGCGCTGGCCGTCCTGGCCGTGCACGAACCCGAGGCCATCCGCGTCGCCGCCCACTCCGGCGACGGCAAGGCCTTCACGAAGGTGCCCGGAATCGGACCCAAGGTCGCCGGACGGATCGTGCTGGAACTGGCCGGCAAGCTGGTGCCGCACGGGACCGCAGGCCCCACGGCCCCGGCGGCATCCGCGGAAGCGGTCTGGAAGCCGCAGGTTGTCGCGGCCATGACGAGCCTCGGCTGGTCCGAAAAGGACGCCACCGCCAGCATCGATAAATCCCTGGCCGATTCCCCCGAACTGGCGGAGAAGGGCAACGTGGCCGAGATCCTTCGCGCCACCCTCCGCTGGCTGGGCCAGGACGGCGCCCGCGCCGGGAACAGGGTAGGCGCCCGTGGCTGAGCCGTCGCTCGTCGCCGGGGGAGAGGAGCCGGAGGAGCGGGTCATCGAGGCCGCGCTCCGGCCCAAGAACCTGCACGACTTCGTCGGCCAGCACCGGGTCCGCAAGCAGCTCTCCCTGGTGCTGGAGGCGTCCCGCATGCGCGGACGCAGCGCCGACCACGTGCTCCTCTCCGGGCCTCCCGGGCTGGGCAAGACCACGCTTTCGATGATCATCGCGGCCGAAATGAACGCCCCGCTGCGGATCAGCAGCGGCCCGGCCATCCAGCACGCCGGCGACCTCGCCGCGATCCTGTCCTCCCTCTCCGAGGGCGAGGTCCTCTTTCTCGATGAGATCCACCGGATGTCCCGGCCGGCCGAGGAAATGCTCTACATGGCGATGGAAGACTTCCGCGTCGACATCATCGTCGGCAAAGGTGCCGGCGCCACCGCCATCCCGCTCGAACTGCCGCCTTTCACCCTGGTCGGTGCCACCACCCGGGCGGGTCTCCTGCCGGGACCGCTGCGGGACCGCTTCGGCTTCACCGGCCACCTCGAGTTCTACTCGGTGGAGGAACTCGAACTTGTGCTGCGGCGTTCCGCCGGGCTCCTGGATCTCAAGGTCAACTCCGCCGGTTTCAGCGAGATTGCCGGACGCTCCCGGGGCACACCCCGCATCGCCAACCGGCTCCTGCGGCGCGTGCGGGACTGGGCGCTGGTGCACGGTATCGAGCAGATCGATGCCCGGGCAGCCTCCGCCGCGCTGGACATGTACGAGGTGGACAAGCGCGGCCTCGACCGGCTGGACCGTGCCGTTCTCGAGGCGCTCATCACGAAGTTCGGCGGGGGACCGGTTGGCCTGTCCACCCTCGCGATCGCCGTCGGTGAGGAAACGGAGACCGTGGAAACCGTGGCCGAGCCATACCTCGTCCGCGAGGGACTGCTGGGGCGGACACCCCGGGGCCGGATTGCCCTGGCACCGGCCTGGACCCACCTCGGCTTTGCCGTGCCGGCCGGAGTCTTCGCGCAGGACCCCCTGGAGCTGTTCCCGGCCGAGGACATCGGTGAAGAACTCGGTGCAGAACTGGGTGAGGAAGCGGATCCGGAATGGATCCGTAACAGTCAATAACACCACCCCGTGAGCTTTTCCCTTTAGACTGGAATGACGCTCGGCACGTTCGGGTCTTTGTTTCTGTGGGCGGCGCGCATCTGGCCGCTCCTGGCCGGGTATGGTTTTCCGGCAGGTACGCTGCCAGGCACCGCCAGGCAGGGAACCTGCCAGGTGGCCCGGAGTGAAGCGGACGTTGCTGAAACCCAGCTAGGCAAGTAAAAGAATGGAATTTCCCCTTGGATCCAATGACAATTCTCCTGTTCGTCATGCTCGGCGTGTTCGTCTTCATGATGTTCCGCCGCAACAAGAAGACGCAGCAGCAGCAGGCGCAGCTCCAGTCGAAATTCGGCCCCGGCGTCGAGGTGATGACGAGTTTCGGCCTGTACGGCCGCATCGTCGAAATCGATGAGGAAGAGAACAAGGTCCTGCTCGAGCTCTCCCCGGGAAACACCGCCACCGTGCACCGTCAGGCCGTCACCAAGATTGTTGAGCCGGTTGTCGCGGCCGAGGAGCCCGCGGTGGTTCCCAACGACGCTTCCTCGCTGACCACTGAAAAAGCGGACAGTGCCGCTCCTGTCAATGAAGCGCCCCGCAATGAAACTCCTGATGAAACTCTGCGCCGCCTCAATGACGAAGGCAAGAAAGACAGCTAGTCTGCCTACCTGAGCTATCCCGCGAAGTAACGGTTGCGGGCATCCGTCGGTGCGTGCCTCCGGGCCCGCACCGGCGGTTCCTCCGTAAATAAGAGAAAGATCGACAATGGCACGTACTGGCCCCAAAAACACAGCCCTCAGGGTGCTGGTCTGGCTTGGCGTAATTCTCGCCGTCCTGACTGCAGTCCTGGCGGGCGGCACCATGGCCGGCCAGGCGAGCTGGGCTCCCAAGCTCGCCCTGGACCTTGAAGGCGGCACCCAGATGATCCTGGCGCCCAAGGTGGAGGGCGGCGGTTCGGACATCAACGAAGAACAGCTCAACCAGGCCGTGGCGATCATCCGCCAGCGCGTGAACGGCTCGGGCGTCACGGAAGCTGAAATCAGCACGCAGTCCGGCCGCAACGTCGTGGTCAGCCTCCCGGGCACCCCTTCCAAGGAAACCCGCGCGCTGATCCAGGCCTCCGCCGACATGAACTTCCGCCCGGTCATTCAGGCCGGGCCCGGCGCAGCTGTTCCCGCGGAGTCCAGGACCCCGGACGACAAGCTGCCCCAGCCCACGGCCGCGCCTGCCAACAGCAGTGATGAGAACTGGATCACCCCCGAGGTCTACAAGCAGTTCGAGGCGCTCGACTGCGACAACCCCTCCCAGGACAAGCAGGAACGCTCCGACCCGGCCAAGCCGCTGGTCACCTGCGAGCCGGCGTCGGCCAACTCGCCGGCCATCAAGTACATCCTCGGACCGGTTGAAGTGAAGGGCTCGAACATCAAGGCTTCTTCCTTCCAGCTGCAGGCCGGCGCCCAGGGCGCCGTAACCAACGAGTGGGCCGTGAACATCCAGTTCGACGACCAGGGCACGGCCAAGTTCAAGGACGTCACCGAGCGCCTGTACCAGTTCTACACCGCCGGCGGCGGCCAGGGCGGCTCGGATCCGAAGGCCCAGTTCGCGATCGTCCTCGACGACCAGGTCATCTCCGCGCCGCGGTCCCTCGCCGTCATCACCGACGGCCGCCCGCAGATCACCGGCGGCTTCACCGAGCAGTCCGCGAAGGCCCTCTCCGACCAGCTGCGTTTCGGCGCCCTGCCGATCAGCTTCGAGATCCAGAGCGAACAGCAGATCTCGGCAACCCTTGGCGGGGAGCAGCTCCGCATGGGCATGCTCGCCGGCCTGATTGGCCTGCTCCTCGTGGTGGTCTACTCGCTGTTCCAGTACCGGGCGCTAGGCTTCGTCACGGTAGCCTCCCTCGTGGTGGCCGGCGCGCTGACCTACCTGGCCATCGCGATCCTGGGCTGGACCGAAAACTACCGCTTGTCCCTCGCAGGCGTCGCAGGCATCATCGTCGCGATCGGCCAGACGGCGGACTCGTTCATCGTCTACTTCGAACGCATCCGTGATGAGCTGCGTGAAGGCCGCGGCCTCGTCTCGGCGGTGGAGAACGGCTGGAAGCGCGCCAAGCGCACCGTCCTGGCGTCCAAGGCCGTGAACCTCCTCGCCGCCCTGGTGCTGTACTTCGTGGCAGTGGGCAACGTCCGCGGTTTCGCCTTCACCCTCGGCCTGACCGCGATCGCTGACCTCATCGTCGTCTTCATGTTCACGCACCCGACCCTTCAGCTGCTGGCCCGCACCAAGTTCTTCGGTGAAGGCCACAAGTTCTCCGGACTCGACCCGAAGCGCCTCGGCGCCGTGCCCCTCTACCGGGGAGCGGGCCGGATCCGCACGCCGGAGGACAAGCCCGCAGTGGTCCGTGCCAAGAACACTGGCGCCGCGGCCGAAGCCGAACGCAGGATGACCATTGCAGAACGCCGCCTCGCGGAACGTCAGGAACAGGAAAAGCAGGGACAGCTTGCCGGTTCCTCCAAGAGCGCGTCCAAGGAGGGCAAGTAAATGGCCAGCTTCTCTACTTTCGGTAATGAGCTGTACACGGGCAAACGCTCGTACGACTTTGTCGGGTCGAAGAAGATCTGGTTCCTGATCGCGGCCGTCCTGGTTGCGCTCTCGGTCCTGCTCCCGGTCGCCAAGGGCGGCTTCAACCTCGGCATCGAGTTCCGCGGCGGATCCGAATTCACCGTCTCCAATGTCAAGACCACGGACGCGACCGTCGGTGAGCAGGCCGTTCAGGGCGTTGTCGCCGGCAGCATCCCGCGGGTGGCGAATGTCGCCGGCACCACGATGCGCATCCAGACGGACAAGCTCACCGACGACGAGACGCTGCAGATCAAGGAAGGCCTCACGCAGGCCTACGGGGTGACCGAGAACGAAGTGACGTCCACGTTCATCGGGCCCACCTGGGGCGCAGACGTGACCAAGCAGGCCCTGCTGGGACTGCTGATCTTCGTCGGCCTCGCCGCCGTGATGATGGCGCTGTACTTCCGCACCTGGAAGATGTCACTGTCCGCCATCGCCGGCATGGTCGTGACGATGTTCATCACGGCCGGTGTCTACGCGCTCAGCGATTTCGAGGTGACGCCGTCGGCCATCATCGGCTTCCTGACTGTGCTCAGCTACTCGCTCTACGACACCGTGGTGGTATTCGACAAGATCCGGGAAAACACCGCGGACCTGCAGGCTTCCACCCGGCGGACTTTCGGCGAGGAAGTCAACCTGGCCGTCAACCAGACCCTGGTCCGTTCCATCAACACGATGATGGTGGCCATCCTTCCCGTCGGTGCAATCCTCTTCATCGGCGCCGGGCTGCTGGGGGCGGGAACGCTGCGGGACCTCTCGCTGGCGCTGTTCTTTGGCATCCTGATCGGAACGGCCGCGACGATCTTCATCGCCGCGCCGCTCTACGCCTGGCTGCGTCAGAACGAACCTGAGCTGGTCAAGCAGGCCAAGCGCGTGGAGCAGCGCCGGGCAGAGGCTGCGGCCAAAACCGCCGCACCGGCCACGGCGTAGCCTGCGGCAGGTTTCGAGCCATGCCCGGTGGCGGTGATCCGACGGGCCGGAGAACGTCATCCGTGACGCTCTCCGGCCCGTCGCCGTATTCCGGCCGGTTATCGAAGTATCCTGCCGCGGGAATAGACTTGAGTAATTAACGGGTTGTGAGGGGTGCTTCATTGGAAGAACGTTCGACGCCGGTGCCGGCAGCACCAGCGGACAAGGGTACCGGCCAGGGTTCGCAGACTGGTGTGGTGGCTCCTGTCCGCGCCGATCCGGTTGTCCCCGTCGATAGCTCGGGCGCGCGGACCACCTTCCCCGGCCGCCGCGAACGCACCCGCTCCCGGCTCGCCCGGCTGACAGGGCGCGGCGCCCCGGCCTACTCGCCCATCCTGGAGCCCCTGCTCCGCACCGTGCGTGCCAACAACCCCAAAGAGGACTTCGACCTCATCCAGCGTGCCTTCGTCGTGGCGGAGCGCTGCCACCGCGGGCAGAAGCGTAAGAGCGGCGATCCGTACATCACGCACCCCGTGGCGGTGGCCACGATCCTCGCCGAACTGGGCCTCAGCGGCACCACGCTGGCCGCGGCACTGCTGCACGACACCGTCGAGGACACGTCCTACACCCTGGCGGACCTCAAGGCCGAGTTCGGGCCCGAAGTCGCGATGCTGGTTGACGGCGTCACGAAACTGGACAAGGTCAGCTTCGGCGAGGCGGCCCAGTCCGAAACGGTGCGCAAGATGGTCGTGGCGATGGCCAAAGACATCCGGGTGCTGATGATCAAACTCGCTGACCGGCTGCACAACGCCCGCACCTGGCGCTTCGTGTCCGCCGAGTCCTCGGCGCGGAAGGCCCGGGAAACCCTGGAAATCTTTGCACCGCTGGCCCACCGGCTCGGCATGAACACGATCAAGTGGGAACTGGAGGACCTCTCCTTCGCGGCCCTCTACCCGAAGGTCTACGAGGAAATCGTGCGCATGGTGGGGGACCGGACCCCGGAGCGCGAGAAAAACCTGAGTGTCATCCGCAACCAGATCACCGAGGACCTGCGCGCGGCCAAGATCAAGGCCACCATCACCGGACGGCCGAAGCATTACTACTCGATCTACCAGAAGATGATCGTCCGGGACAAGGACTTCGACGACATCAACGACCTCATGGGCGTCCGGGTCCTCGTCGACTCTGTCCGGGACTGTTACGCGGCACTGGGCGCGATGCACTCGCGCTGGAACCCCCTGCCGGGGCGGTTCAAGGACTATATCGCGATGCCCAAATTCAACATGTACCAATCACTGCACACCACGGTGATCGGTCCGGGCGGCAAGCCGGTCGAAATCCAGATCCGCACGCATGAGATGCACCGCCGCGCCGAATACGGCGTCGCCGCGCACTGGAAGTACAAGGACCAGCCGAACCGCACGGCTGCCGGTCCGGGCAGCCCCCGCGACGGCGACATGGGCTGGCTACGCTCCCTGGTCGACTGGCAGCAGGAGACCTCCGATCCCGGCGAATTCCTGGACTCGTTGCGCTTTGAAATCAACGCCCGCGAGGTCTTCGTCTTCACCCCCAAGGGCGAGGTCATGGCCCTGCCCGCCGGCTCCACACCCGTGGACTTCGCCTACGCCGTGCATACCGAGGTGGGCCACCGGACCATCGGTGCCCGGGTCAACGGCAAGCTGGTGCCGCTAAACAGCGAACTGAACCACGGCGACTGGGTGGAGATCTTCACTTCGAAGGCCGAAGGGGCCGGGCCCAGCCAGGACTGGCAGCACTTCGTCAAGAGCGCCCGTGCCCGCAACAAGATCCGGCAGTGGTTCAGCAAGGAACGCCGCGACGAGGCGATCGACCGCGGCAAGGAACTGCTGACCAAGGCCATGCGCAAGCAGAACCTCCCGCTGCAGCGGCTCATGACGCACGACGCCCTCGCCGCAATCGCCGAGGACTTCAAGTACGCGGACATTTCCGGGCTGTACGCAGGGGTGGGTGACGGCCACACCTCGGCCCAGTCCGTCATGGAACGCCTTGTCGAGAGCCTCGGCGGGAAGGAAACGCCCGGCGATAACCTCTCCGAGGTCTCCATCCCCACCCAGGTCAGCAAAGCCAAGTACTCCGATTCCGGCGTCGTCGTCCGCGGCGTGGACGACGTTTGGGTGAAGCTGGCACGGTGCTGCACACCCGTGCCGCCGGATCCGATTCTGGGCTTTGTCACGCGCGGTTCGGGCGTGTCCGTGCACCGGACCGACTGCACCAACGTCGCGGGCCTGATGGACCAGCCGGACCGGATTGTCGACGTCGACTGGGCGCCCACGCAGTCGAGCGTGTTCCTGGTGGAAATCCAGGTCGAGGCCTTGGACCGCAAGTCCCTGCTTTCGGACGTTACACGGATCCTGTCGGAAAACCACGTCAATATCCTGGCGGCGAGCGTGCACACCTCCACGGACCGCGTGGCCATTTCCAAGTTTGCCTTTGAAATGGGCGATCCCAAGTACCTGAGCCACGTGCTCAGTGCGGTCCGCCGGATCGACGGTGTCTTTGACGTCTATCGCACCACCGGGAACCGGCGGCGCAGCTAGGGCGGTTTTCCGTCCTCCAGGGCAGCGAGTTTCTCCAGTGCCCCCTTCTTGTGCGGCACGTGCGGGGTGGCTTCCACGGCGAGCCGGAGCAGGCGCAGCCGCACGCCCAGCTCAGTCCGGGCCAGGAGCGCGTTCAGGGCCGGCAGCGCCCGTTCCGTTTCCACATGGAGGGCGATGTCCACGCCAGTCCGTAGCGGGCTGGAGACCATCAGCCCGCCGAGGCTGACGACGTCGAACGGACCCAGGCGCACCTCATGGAAAGTGCAGCCTCGCGTGGATCTCAGGCTGGAAAGTCTCCGGTTGGCGTCCACCAGCAGCGCCAGGCGGTCCGGTTCCCGCGCGCAGCCGTAAACCCAGGCCGCCGTCATCCTGCCTGCGACCACGCGCTGCCTGATCGGCGGCGGGATCATCGTGGCGAGAGCGCGGGCCCGGAGCCGCGGGGTGGAACGGGTGCCCGGCGGCAGGTAGCCGCGCTGGTACAGCTGCGTCAGGACGCCGTCGGACGCCATGGCCTGCAGCTCCGGCCACGAGAAGAGCATGCCGGGGGAGTACAGTTCGGCCGGAAGAGCATCAGGGGCAACCGGATCAGCGCCGGGCGGGTGGACCATTCAGCAATCGTGCCCGGTGTCCGGGCCACGAAACAGGCCCCGTCCCGGTCATGTGGATAACCGAAACGGGGCCTGGGCTGGATTCCAGCCGGGGTGCTAGGCCCGCCGGGGTGCTAGGAGAGTTCGCTCGCTGAACGCTCGAGCTGTTCCAGCCACGCCTGGCGGGCTTCGAGAGCTTCCTTGGCTACCGTGATCTTGCGCTCGTCGCCTGCCTTCTCGGCCTTGGTAAGGTCGTCCTTGAGGCCGGCGATGGCGGATTCCAGCTGGCTCAGCGCGCTGTTGGTGCGGGCCTTCGTTTCCGGGTTGGACCGCTTCCAGTTCTCATCCTCGGCTTGGCGGACGGCGTCCTCCACCTTCCGCAGCCCGGCTTCCACGCGGCCCATATCGGCGCGCGGCACCTTGCCGGCCTCTTCCCAGCGGTCACGGATGGACTGGAGTGCCTTCTTGGCGGCAGCGAGGTCCTTGATGGGCAGCAGCCCGTTGGCTTCGACCAGCAGGGCTTCCTTCACCACGAGGTTCGTGCCGTATTCCTGATCGATCTCATCATTGGCTGCCTGGCGGTGGGTGAAGAAGACATCCTGCGCGGCCCGGAAACGTGCCCAGAGGGCGTCGTCGTCCTTGCGGCTGGCGCGGGGAGAGGCCTTCCACTCGTCCATGAGGCGGCGGTACTCGCCAGCTGCGAAGCCCCAGTCGGTCGAGGAGGACAAGGCTTCCGCCTCGGCAATCAGCTTCTCCTTGGCAGCCTTGGCTGCCGAGTTGTTGCTGTCCAGCTGCGAGAAGTAGGCGCGGCGGTGCCGGTCAAAGACGGTACGGGCAGCCCGGAAGCGCTTCCAGAGGGCGTCCTCGTTGCTCCGGCCGAGCCGGACCCCGCTCTTCTGAGCCGTCTTCCATCCCTCGAAGAGTTCGTTCATCCGGGCGCTGGAGGTCTTCCACTGGATCTGCGCCGGGTCGTGTCCGGCGATCTCCTCAGCTTCGGCCACGATGGCTTCGCGGGCGGCCAGTTCGGCGGCGCGGACGGCGTCGTGTTCGGCCTTCTCGGCCTTCTCAAGCTCGCTGATCTGCGTGGCGAGGGCGTCCAGGCGGGCCTCGGCGGCGGGGAGATCGCCCACCATGTTCCGCTCGGCCAGCTGCTCGCGCAGGTGCGTGACGGTCTTCTGCATGTCCGTGGCCGGCGCCTTGGAGCTGACGCGCTGTTCCAACAGGACAATCTGCGCGACGACGTCGTCGTATTTCCGGGCGAAATAGCCCAAGGCCTCGTCATCGCTGACGCCCGGGTACTGGCCGACGGGGTGTTCCTCACCGGCTACGGTCAGGAAGACATGGCCGTCGCCTTCGACACGGCCCCAGCGGGCGGCCTCGGCGAGCGAAGCCGCCGAGGAGACCGACGCCGGTGCGGCTGCCGGAGCGGCCGGGGAAGGCTTTGCCTTGGGCCGGGCCGCGAAGGCTGCCGGGGACGGCGCGGGGCGCGACGCAGCCGGGGCGGCTTCGTCGGCGCGTGCTGCTGCGACGGCGGGTGCTGCTGCCACCGGGGCTGCTTCAGCGGCGGGTGCTGCTTCAGCCGGGGCTGCTTCCGCGGCGGGAGCTTCCGGTGCAGGCTTAACCTCGGCCTGCGGCTCTGTTACCTGCGGCCCTGTTACCTGCGGCTCTGTTAGCGTGTCCGCTGCTGGGTCTGGCGGAGTGTCTGTCGCCTGTGCTGTCGCGTGTGCTGGCGCCTGTGCTGTCGCGTGTGCTGGCGCCTGTGCCGTTGCTTGTCCTGCGCCGTGTCCTACGGACACTGCCTCGGCTTCGGTCTCGTTGGCAGCTGCTGCTGACACTGTTTCGTCGGATTTCTGACTGTCTGTCACCGCTAGAAGTCTTTCGCTTGGAGGGAAATACCGGCGCCGTGGCCGCAAGGGCCCCGGCTGGTTACTTCAGTGAGAACGAGTCTATCGTGACTGGTTCCACAGGTGCGCCGTCGGTGGCGTTATCACCCGGTTTAAGGCCGGCGGCAGCGATCCCGGCGACCACGTCGAGTCCGGATGTCACCTTGCCGACCACCGTATAGCCACCGGCAGCGTCGGCCGGAATGACGGTGTCCTTATACACAATGAAGAACTGGGTGCCGTTGCCGTTGGCGTTCCCGCCCGTCCTGGCCACGGCGATGGTGCCTGCCGGGTAGTCATTGTCCGGCGGGGTGTTTTCCAGCGGACCCCAGGTGTAGGCCGGATCGACGCTGCCGTCGCCGGATTTGGAGCCGCACTGCAGCACGCCGAAGGTCTCGCCCGTGGTGAGCCGGTGGCAGCTGAGTCCGGCGTAGAAGTTCTGGTCCGCCAGGGACTTGAAGACGGCGGCAGCCTGCGGCGCCTTGGTGCCGTCGAGTTCGACGCCGAGTGTTCCGGCATTGAGCTTGAGCTCGCCGGTGAAGGTCTTGCCGGCCGCGGTCTCCGGTTTGGGGATGTTCTCGCCGTTGCCGGCCGAGGCCGAGGCCGACGGCGTCGCGGCCGGTGAGGCGAGTTCGGCCTGCGCTGCGGCGAATTCCTCCTCGGTGGGGTTGGAGGAGAAGACCGTCAGCTGGAGGACGAGGGCGAGGGCCACCGCCGCGGTGCCCGCGCCCACGGCGAGGATGTTGTCCCGCTTCCGGCGTTTGTCCTGCTCCCGGCGCAGCCCGCGCTTTGCTTCCATCTGCTGGACGCGCCGCTTGGCATCGCGGGCGCTCCGTGAACTGGCCGCCAAAAGTCCTCCTGGTTGTCGGGCCGGAACCTCGACGGGCCGTGGCGCCGTCGCGGTTTCAGCTGCAAAGCTGTGGGTAGTCCCGTTAGTGCCCGGCCTCATTAGAGATGCCGGCGTTCAACGCATAAACTGACTGCCGCACACAGTTTATGCACGACTGGCCGGTCTGCCGCTTATCTGTTAGCCGTTTCGGACATCCCGTTACGGCCGGGATGCGGCGCAAGTGAACCGGCCGGTGATACCTGAGGAGAAAATTCCACCATGGCACGCACCGCCTCCCTGTCCGGATTCCCCGAGTGGCTTCCCGAGGAGCGGCTGGTGGAGCTCCATGTGCTGGATACCCTGCGCCGGACTTTTGAGCTCCATGGCTTCTCCTCGATCGAGACCCGGGCCGTGGAGACGGTGGGCCAGCTGCTGCGCAAGGGCGAGATCGACAAAGAGGTCTACGGCCTGAGCCGGCTCCAGGATGAGGACAGCGAGGAAGCCAAGTCACACAAGGGTGATCCGCATGCCTTGGCCCTGCACTTTGACCTGACGGTGCCCTTCGCCCGCTACGTCGTGGAGAACGCCGGCTACCTCGCCTTCCCGTTCCGCCGTTACCAGATCCAGAAGGTCTGGCGCGGCGAACGCCCGCAGGAGGGCCGCGCCCGCGAGTTCACCCAGGCGGACATCGACATCGTCGGCGACGGCGAACTGCCGTTCCGCTACGACGTCGAGATTGCCCTGGTCATCGCCGAGGCCCTGGGCGCCCTGCCGATTCCGGATTTCCTGCTCCGGATCAACAACCGCAAGCTCGCCGAAGGCTTCTACCACGGCATCGGACTCATGGACACAGCCGGAGTACTGCGCAGCATCGACAAGCTCGAGAAGATCGGTCCCGCCAAGGTGGCGGAGCTGCTGCAATCCGAACTCGGGGCCAGCGAGGAGCAGGCACAGTTGGCGCTCAAGCTCGCCTCGATCCGCACCGAGGACACGTCCTTCGTGCAGCAGGTCCGGGCCCTGGGCGTGAGCAGCGAACTGCTGGAGGAAGGACTGAACGAGCTGGAACAGGTCATTGCGGCCACCGTTCAGCACGCCCCGGGACGGGTCGTCGCGGACCTCAGCATCGCCCGGGGCCTGGACTATTACACCGGGACCGTGGTGGAAACCATCCTGGTGGGCCACGAACAGCTCGGCTCGATCTGCTCCGGCGGCCGGTACGACGCACTGGCCAGCAAGGGCAACCGCAAGTTCCCCGGCGTCGGACTGTCAATCGGCGTGACCCGGCTGGTCTCGCGCATCCTCAGCCAGGACCTCGCCAAGGCAACACGCTCGGTGCCCACCGCCGTGCTGGTGACGCTCAACAACGACGACACCTGGGGCGCGGCCCAGGACGTCGCCGCGCAGCTGCGCAGCCGGGGCATCGCCACCGAGGTCGCCGCGAAGGCCGAGAAGTTCGGCAAGCAGATCAAGTTCGCCGACCGCCGCGGCATCCCGTTTGTCTGGTTCACCGACGACGACGGCAAGCACCAGGTCAAGGACATCCGCTCCGGCGAACAGTCCGACGCCGATCCGGCCAGCTGGGCCCCCGCCGAGGAGGACCTGCACGTCCGGGTCACCAACAGCTAGGACGCCTTACCCGCCGGCCAGCGGGTAAACTCGGACGGGACCGTTCCCGTAGCGGGCCTCACTTACTTGATTCTGTCTTCTTCAGAAAGGCGTGCTGTGCTGCGCACACATGACCTCGGATCCCTTCGCTCCGAGCACATTGGACAAACCGTAACCCTGGCCGGCTGGGTCGGCCGGCGTCGTGATCACGGTGGTGTCGCATTCGTTGACCTGCGTGACGCTTCGGGCGTCGCCCAGGTTGTGGTCCGTGAGGAAGAGGTTTTCCACGGTCTGCGCAACGAGTACGTGCTGCAGATTGTGGGCACCGTGTCCAGGCGCCCCGAGGGCAATGAGAACCCGGCGCTGGCCTCCGGCGAGATCGAGGTCATGGCCGAGAAGGTCACCATCCTCAACACCTCCGAGCCGCTGCCGTTCCAGATCGATGAGCACGTCGAAGTGGGCGAGGAAGCACGCCTCAAGCACCGGTACCTTGACCTGCGCCGCCCCGGCCCCGCCCGGAACCTGCGGCTGCGCTCGGAGGCCAACCGCGTGGCCCGTGAACTGCTCCACCAGGACGGCTTCGTCGAGATCGAAACCCCCACGCTGACGCGCTCGACGCCGGAAGGCGCCCGCGACTTCGTGGTCCCCGCTCGCCTCGCGCCCGGTTCCTGGTACGCGCTGCCGCAGTCCCCGCAGCTGTTCAAGCAGCTCCTGCAGGTGGGCGGTTTCGAGAAGTACTACCAGATTGCCCGCTGCTACCGCGACGAGGACTTCCGCGCGGACCGCCAGCCGGAATTCACCCAGCTCGATATCGAAGCCAGCTTCGTGGAGCAGGATGACATCATCCGGCTCGGCGAAGCGATCGTGAAGGCACTCTGGAAGCTGATCGACGTCGAGATCCCGACGCCGATCCAGCGCATCACCTACCACGATGCGATGGCCCGCTACGGCTCGGACAAGCCGGACCTGCGTTTCGGCGTGGAGCTCACCGAACTGACCGGGTTCTTCAAGGACACCGGCTTCGGCGTCTTCAAGGCCCCCTACGTCGGCGCCGTCGTCATGCCCGGCGGGGCCTCCCAGCCGCGCCGGACCCTGGACGGCTGGCAGGAGTTCGCCAAGCAGCGCGGGCACAAGGGACTGGCCTACGTCCTCTTCAAGGAAGACGGCGAACTGGCCGGCCCCGTGGCCAAGAACCTGACGGAGACTGAGCGTGCCGGCCTGGCCGGTGCCGTGGGCGCCAAGCCCGGCGACTGCATCTTCTTCGCCGCAGGGGAGAAGTCCGCGGCCCGTGCCCTGCTGGGTGCCGCCCGCGTGGAGATCGGCCACCGCACCGGCCTGATCAACCCGTCGGACTGGGCCTTCGTGTGGGTTGTCGACGCCCCGATGTTCGAACCGGCCGCAGCCGCTGTCGCCTCCGGTGACGTCGCCGTCGGGAGCGGGAAGTGGACCGCCGTGCACCACGCGTTCACCTCGCCCAAGCCCGAGTTCATGGACAGCTTCGACAAGGATCCCGAGTCGGCGCTGTCCTACGCCTACGACATCGTCTGCAACGGCAACGAAATCGGTGGCGGCTCCATCCGTATCCATGAGCGCGACATCCAGGAACGGGTCTTCGAACTCATGGGCCTGGACAAGGAGGATGCCCAGACCAAGTTTGGCTTCCTCCTGGAGGGCTTCAAGTTCGGCGCGCCTCCGCACGGCGGCATCGCCTTCGGATGGGACCGCGTGGTGGCACTGCTGGCTGGCGTTGAGTCCATCCGCGACGTCATCGCCTTCCCGAAGTCCGGCGGCGGCTTCGACCCGCTGACCCAGGCGCCCGCTCCGATCACGGCGCAGCAGCGCAAGGAAGCCGGCGTTGACTTCAAGCCGGAGGCCAAGAAGGCCGAATAGCCGGCATGGTTCAACGCCAGAGGCTCCCCGGGAAACCGGGGGGCCTCTGCCGTCTCATGGAAGGTGTTGAAGGGAAGAAATGACGGAGCCGACCGGGTTGCCCGATCTTGAGGCGCTGATGGATGCCGCCTGGCCCGCCGCCGAGCGGGAGGAGTCCGGCGGCTGGATGCTCCGCGCCGCGTCCGGCGTGACGCAGCGAGCCAACTCCGTCTGGCCCCGGAACCCTGGCGAAGACCCGCACGGGCAGCTCCGTGCACTGCGCGAGGCGCGGCTCTGGTACCGGAGCCGCCGCCTGCCGCTGATTTTCCAGATGTTCGAAGGCCCGCGTCATGCCGGCCTGAACGCCGTGCTCGACGAGCAGGGCTTCACCCGGCAGTCCGAAACGTTGGTGCTGGTCCGGGACGGCGGCACGGAGCCGGAGCCGGAGTCGCCGGAGCCCGGCTCCGGCGTCGAGCTCTCCGTTGAGCCCACCGCGGAATGGCTGCGTCTCTGGTGGAGCGTTGACGGCCGGGGGGACGAGGCGGCGCTCGGCGTCGCCCGCGAAATCCTCGAAGGTTGCCCCTCGCTGTACGCGCTGCTGCGGGACGACGACGGCGTGCCGGCCGCCGTCGGACGGCTCGCCGTTCCGCCTCCCGGCGGGGCAGTCGGGGCAGCCGGCCGGGGCGGCCTGTACTGCATGGCAACCCGCCCGGACGCCCGGCGGCGGGGCTACGCCGCCAGGATCCTGCGGGCGCTGCTGGCTGCCGGGGCATCCCGCGGCGTGGAAGGCTGCTGGCTGCTGGTGATGGCCTCCAACGCCGGAGCCCGGGAGCTCTATGCCCGGGCCGGGTTCTCCGAGGCCGGACGTTACCTTTACCGGCAGGAGCGGCCGAAGCGGCACCTGACGGGCTGCTGAGGATTCCCTCCGTGGGCGCCGCCGGCGCGCCATTTCGGCGGTTCCCCGCCTGCGGGGCGCGGGTCTTTCAAGCGGGCGGATCGGTCACCAGGATCCGCACCGCGCACAGGTCCGCGGCGGCCTTTTTCAGCACCGCGGCGCGTGGGTCCGGGACGTCCAGGAACGCCAGCCTCGCCAGCGCACCGTACTGCTTCAGCACCGGCTCGGCGAGCACCTGTTCGGCGAGGGTCCGGTCGCCCCCGGGCGCGATGTATTCGATGGGGTGCGCCGCGAAGATCCGGGCGGCATGATCCGCGACGGCCTCCACCAGGGCATCGGCCTGGTTGGCCCGGCGACGGGCAAACCGTTGCTGGGACCAGCCGCCGGCCGCCGTCCGGGACTGGACATGGCGCGTGCCGGTTTTGGACGCCAGCACGGCGCCGGCGCTGATCACGGCCACGGAGTAACCGCCCCGGCGGACCAGCACGGCCCCGACGCTCCTCGGCTGCCCGGCGAGGGAAGCCAGCCGGGAGACGGCATCGCCGCCGCGTCCGGGCCGCCCGTCCACCGGCCACGGTGCCTGCAGCAGGGCCGCGGCCCCGTCCGCGGCGCGCAGCTGGAGGCCGCCGTCGAGCTCTTCCTCGTTCACCGCGCCGTGGCTCGCGGCGAAGCGCTCCACCCAGCCAGGCAGGCGGGTGCCGGACACGAACGCCAGGCGGGTTTCGGTGGTGGCCATGGCTCGGGTCTCCGTTGAAGGTGGTGGGTGCAGCGCGTGCGGGAACTAGAAGTAGCCTATCTATGTGGATGATCTCTTTGGCGCAGGACGGGATAGCAGCGCCGCTATCGAGGACGACGACGACGCCGAAGAGTCCGCAGACCGCCGCGCTACCTCGCCGCGCAGCCCGCTCGCGGTCCGGATGCGGCCCCGGACCCTGGATGACGTGGTGGGCCAGCAGCATCTCCTCGGCCCGGGATCCCCGCTGCGGCAGCTCGCGGCCGGCACCGACGCCACCGGCCCCGCCGGCCCCAGCTCGCTGATCCTCTGGGGACCCCCGGGCACCGGCAAGACCACTCTCGCGCACGTGATCGCCAAGGGCCCGGGCCGGAAGTTCGTGGAGCTCTCCGCCATCACCGCCGGTGTCAAAGACGTCCGGCGTGTCATGGAGGAGGCCCTGACCGCCCGGGACCTCTTCAAGACCACCACAGTGCTGTTCCTGGACGAGATCCACCGCTTCAACAAAGCCCAGCAGGACGCGCTGCTGCCCGGCGTCGAAAACCGCTGGGTGGTGCTGGTGGCCGCGACCACCGAAAACCCGTCCTTCTCGGTCGTCTCCCCGCTGCTCTCCCGGTCCCTGCTCCTGACCCTCAAGCCGCTCACCGACGCCGACGTCGAGGGGCTGCTGCTGCGGGCCGCGACGGATCCTCGCGGGCTGGGCGGCAAGGTGGAACTCAGCGCCGAGGCCCTGGGACACCTCGTCCGGCTCTCCGGCGGGGACGCCCGCCGCGCGCTGACAGCGCTGGAGGCGGCCGCCGGCGTCGCGTTCGGCGACGCGGACGACGCCGACGGCACCGCCGGTACGGGAGAACCGGCTCCGGTCACGATCGAGCTCAAGCACACGGAACGGGCCCTTGACGTCGCCTCCGTGCGCTACGACCGCGCCGGCGACCAGCACTATGACGTGGCCAGCGCCTTCATCAAGTCCATCCGGGGCTCCGACGTCGACGCCGCCCTGCACTACCTGGCCCGGATGCTCGAGGCGGGGGAGGACCCGCGGTTCGTGGCCCGGCGCATTGTCATCTCTGCGGCCGAGGACGTCGGCATGGCCGATCCGACGGCGCTGCAGACCGCCGTCGCCGCGGCGCAGGCCGTGCAGCTGATCGGCATGCCGGAAGGCCGCATCATCCTGGCCGAGGCCGTGGTGCACCTCGCCACGGCGCCCAAGTCCAATGCCGCCTATCTGGGCATCAACCAGGCGATCGCCGATGTCCGGGCCGGGCTGGGCAACGGCATCCCTGCGCACCTGCGCGACGCCCACTACCCGGGGTCAAAACAGCTGGGCCACGGGAAGGGCTACAAGTACGCGCATGACGCACCGCACTCGGTGGCCACCCAGCAGTACCCGCCGGACGACCTGGTGGGACGCAACTACTACGAACCGACCGCCAACGGCGCGGAACGCGACATCTCCACCCGGCTGGAGCGCCTGCGGAAGATCATCCGCGGCAAGTGACCGGCGGGCACTGAAACTGCCCGTTGACTTCCCCTCCGGGAGGTCTAACGTGGAATTACGTCAGCAAGGATCTGCTGCACGTGCGTGGTCTCCAAGGTCCCTTCCCAGGCAGTCCCCGTTTCCAGGTCGTGTCCCATGTCCGTAAATTTCGTCACAACCATGGCTGTCAAGTCCTTTGATGCCCCGGACAAGAAGCGGTGCCCGGAGAAAGCCGAATTCGATCTTGTCACCGTGAATGACTATTCCGTGGCCCGGCGGATTCTCGGCCCGGGCTGGCGGTGGTCCGAATGCATCAAACCCTTCGAACAGACCGAACTGTGCCAGCATCACCATCTCGGATTCTGCGTCTCCGGGACAATGGAAGTGGAGTCCTCCGACGGGCTGCGCTCCACAATCCACGCCAACGATACGTTCGCGATCCCGCCCGGCCATGACGAGTGGGTGGTGGGGGCCACATCGTTCGTGGCCGTGGAATTCCTCGGAGCGGCCTCGTTCGGGCGGCGCAGCAGCCGGGGCGTGCACGCCAGGATCTGACGGCCCGCCGGCCCCGCCATGGTAGGCTTATTCGTTGTCTGGCAAGGCACGGACGCACAATCCCACCGACTTCAGTATCTGATGCTGATTTGACGCTGTTTTGGTGGGCTTCGCCCCGTGCCCAGTAGCAAAAGGCAGCGGTTGGCCGATGCTCTCCATCGTGGAGGCCAGTAACACTGACACACCGCAGATATTGGAAGGACACAAGTGGCTAACAACACTCGTGCTCGCCGTACCGCACGCCTTTCGCGTGCACTCGGCATCGCTCTGACCCCCAAGGCCGCCAAGTACATGGAGCGCCGCCCGTACGGCCCCGGTGAGCATGGCCGTGCCCGCAAGAAGCAGGACTCCGACTACGCCGTACGTCTGCGCGAAAAGCAGCGTCTGCGCGCCCAGTACGGCATCCGCGAAGCCCAGATGACGCGTGCCTTCGAAGAAGCACGCCGCACCAAGGGCCTGACCGGTGAAAACCTGATCGAACTGCTCGAAATGCGTCTCGACGCCCTCGTGCTGCGTGCCGGCTTCGCCCGCACCATCGCCCAGGCCCGCCAGCTGGTTGTCCACCGCCACATCCTGGTTGACGGCATCCGCGTTGACCGCCCGTCTTTCCGCGTCTCCGAGGGCCAGCTGGTCCACGTCCACAGCCGCAGCGAAACCATGGTTCCGCTCCAGGTTGCGGCGGCCGGCGCGCACCGCGACGTCCTGCCGATGGTTCCGGCCTACCTGGACGTCAAGCTTGACGCCCTGCAGGCCCGCCTCGTGCGCCGCCCCAAGCGCACCGAAATCCCCGTGACCTGCGAAGAGCAGCTCGTCGTGGAATTCTACGCACGCTAGATCCAACGCAACACCTTACAAAGAAGCCCGTGGCAAGCGCCGCGGGCTTCTTTGTATGTAAGGTACTTGGGGGAGTTCTGCGGTTGCCGGCTGTATCAGTCGGAGCACGCTGCAGGAATACGACGCAACAAGGAGATGAACGTCTATGTCTGGTGGCGATATTGCCGGCCTGATCGCGGCCGGAGTGTTTGCACTGCTGGTCCTGCTGCTCGCCGTGCCGATTCTGAAGCTCGGGGGAGTGTTTGACGAGGTGCGGACGTCCATCCGCTCGATCAGCGACGGCGCCACCCCGCTGATGGACGAAGTCACCGCCACCGTCTCCACCACGAATGAGCAGCTGAAGAAGGTCGACGGGATCGCCTCCAACGTCTCGGACGCCTCCGCCAACATCTCGGCGCTGTCCTCCCTCGTGGCCGCCACCGTGGGTTCACCGCTGATCAAGGTTGCGGCCTTCAGCTACGGCGTACGTTCCGCTTTCACCGCCCGCAAAAAACCCGCCACCGGCCGCCGCAGCCGCTAAGCCCAGCTGGAGAAACTGACATGAACAGAATCATCTGGATGGGAATCGGCGTCGCCATCGGCGTCATCGCCTTCCGCAAGGTCACCGAGGCCCAGTCCAATCTCGGCCCCGCAGGCCTGAACCGCGCCGTCGGACGGCTCGCCGACGGCCTGTACGACTTCGCCGGCGCCGTCCGCGAAGGCATGCACGAGCGGGAAACCGAGCTGCGCGCCGCCCTTGGCATTGACGCTGGCATAGATGCAGCCGTGGGCGCTGCCACTGTCGCTGGCGCTGGGACGCCCGTTGCCGGCCGGGATGCAGCCCGCCGCTAGCCGGGAGAGAATTAGTAAGGGCCGCACCCTGCCACGGGCGGCCAGGCCGGTCCACGGACCGGAACCACATTGTTCCGCGGAGTCCCCGCGTGGACGACGCACGCAGTGAATAATTCAGTGAATATTGAAGGGTAAGTAATCAGCTCATGAAGTCGCAGGAGATCACCAAGCGCTGGATCGACTTTTTTGTCAGCAAAGGCCACACGGCGGTTCCCTCCGCCTCCCTGGTCTCCAGCGACCCCTCCCTGCTGTTCACGGTGGCCGGCATGGTTCCGTTCATTCCGTACCTGACCGCGCGGGAGGAAGCCCCCTACAAGCGGGCAACCAGCGTGCAGAAGTGCATCCGGACCGGCGACATCGAGGAAGTCGGCAAGACCGCCCGGCACGGCACGTTCTTCCAGATGTGCGGCAACTTCTCCTTCGGCGACTACTTCAAGGAAGACGCCATCAAGTTTGCCTGGGAGCTGCTCACCAGCAGCGTTGACGACGGCGGCTACGGCCTGGCGCCGGAGCGCCTCTGGGTCACCGTCTACGAAGCGGACGACGAGGCCGAGCAGCTGTGGCTGAAGAACACCGGCATGCCGGCCGGGCGGATCCAGCGGATGGGCAAGGCGGACAACTACTGGTCCACCGGCCAGCCCGGACCGGCCGGCCCCTGCTCCGAGATCTACTACGACCGCGGGCCGTCGTACGGCGTCGAGGGCGGCCCGATCGCGGACGAGAACCGCTACGTCGAGATCTGGAACCTCGTGTTCATGCAGTACCAGATCGATAACGTCCGCTCCAAGGTGGACTTCGACATCACCGGCGAACTGCCCCAGAAGAACATCGACACCGGCCTCGGCATGGAGCGCCTGGCGATGATCCTGCAGGACGTCGAGAACATGTACGAGACGGACCAGGTCCGCCCCGTGATCGACAGGGCTGCCGCCCTCTCCGGCCGGGAGTACACCTCCGCCGAGTCCGCCGAGGACCCGCACCACACCGACGACGTCCGGATGCGCGTCGTCGCCGACCACATCCGCTCGGCCCTGATGCTGATCGCCGACGGCGTCACCCCCTCCAACGAGGGCCGCGGCTATGTGCTGCGCCGCCTGATCCGCCGCGCCGTGCGCTCCATGCGCCTGCTCGGCGTCGAGACGGCCTGCCTGCCCGAACTGCTGCCGGCCTCCCGGGACGCCATGAAGGGTGTCTACCCGATCGTGGAGACCGACTTCGAGCGGATCAGCCGGATCGCCTATGCCGAAGAGAGGGCATTCCTGCGCACTATCGCGTCCGGCACAGCCCGGCTCGAGGACGCCGTCCAGGAGTCCAAGGCCGCCGGCCGGCCGCTCTCCGGCGCCGACGCCTTCGCCCTGCACGACACCTACGGCTTCCCGATCGACCTCACCCTGGAAATGGCTGAGGAGGCCGGGCTGAAGGTCGACGAGCCCGAGTTCCGCAAGCTCATGCTCGAACAGCGCCAACGCGCCCAGGCCGACGCCAAGGGCAAGAAGGGCTCCCACGCCGATCTCAGCGCCTTCCAGGAGCTGCTCTCTTCCGGCGAGACCGTCTTCACCGGCTACACCGAGCTCAACGGCGAATCCAAGGTCCGGGGCATCCTCTCCGGCGGCCGGAAGGTCGCCCAGGCCTCCACGGGCGATGAAATCGAACTCGTCCTCGCCGAAACCCCGTTCTACGCCGAGGCCGGCGGGCAGGCGGCCGACACCGGCCTGATCACCGGTGACGGCTTCGTCGTCGAGGTCCTGGACGTCCAGCGCCCGATCAAGGGCCTCAGCGTGCACAAGGCCATCGTCCGGGAGGGTGAAATCGGCGCCGACTCGCTGGTCCAGGCTGCGGTGGACCGGGAACGCCGCCACGCCGCCGAGCAGGCCCACACCGGAACGCACATCGTGCACGCGGCCCTGCACCAGATCCTCGGCCCGGACGCGTTGCAGCGCGGCTCCTTCAACAAAGCCGGCTACCTGCGCTTCGACTTCGCCTGGGGCGAGGGCCTCAGCGCCGCCACCCGCTCCGAGATCGAGGAAGTCTCCAACATCGCCATCAGGAACAACTTCCGGGTGGACACCAAGGTCATGGGCCTGGCCGAGGCCAAGGCCCTCGGCGCCATGGCGCTCTTCGGTGAGAACTACGGCAACGAGGTCCGCGTCGTGGAGATCGACGGCGCCTGGTCCCGCGAGCTTTGCGGCGGCACCCACGTCGAGAACACCTCGCTGATCGGCAGCCTGTCCCTGCTCGGGGAACAGTCCGTCGGTTCAGGAAACCGCCGGGTCGAGGCCTTCGTGGGCATGGACGCCTTCCGGCACCTCGCCGCCGAGCGCGCACTCGTCACCGAGCTCACGGAAATGCTCAAGGTTCCCTCCGGACTGCTCGCGGACCGGATCGCCACCACCCTGACCAAGCTCAAGACGGCCGAGAAGGAACTTGACCGGCTGCGCAGGGAGCAGCTCACGGCGGCCGCCGCACAGCTTGTCGGCACCGCCAGGGACGCCGCGGGCGTCAAGGTCATCGCCCACGACGCCGGCCAGGTCAGCGGCGCGGATGATCTGCGCGGCCTGGCCCTGGACCTGCGGACCCGGCTCGGTTCCGAGCCTGCCGCCGTCGCGGTGGCCGGTGTCAGTAACGACCGTCCCGTCATCCTGGTCGCCACCAACGAAGCCGCCCGCGCGGCCGGTGTCAAGGCGGGCGCCCTGGTGCGCCTCGCCGCCGGCATCCTCGGCGGCGGCGGTGGCGGCAAGGACGACGTCGCCCAGGGCGGCGGCACGGACGCGTCCAAGGTCGGCGCGGCCCTCGCCGCCGTCGTGGACGCCATCACCCGGCGCTAGCGGAAATACCAGTGACTGGAGCTGCAGTGCCCGGTGTCTACCCCCGGGGCGTGAAACTCGGGGTGGACGTCGGCACTGTCAGGGTCGGCGTCGCGGTCTGTGACCAGGACGCCATCTTGGCGACGCCGCTGCGCACGCTGGAACGGAACGCGAAGAAGAACACCGACGTGCGGATCCTCGCGGCCCTGGCCGCAGAGCTCCATGTCGTCGAGATCTTCGTGGGCCTGCCGCGGACAATGAAAGGCGAAGAGCACGCCTCGGCGCGGATGGCCACGGACTACGCAAAGCTGCTGGCAGGTGCCCTCCGGGACCGCGGTTCCGAGGTCCCGGTCCGGCTCGTCGACGAGCGGCTGAGCACGGTCACCGCGCACAACAACCTGCACGAAGCTGGCGTGAGCAGCAGGAATCACCGTAAGGTAGTTGATCAGGTTGCGGCCGCAGGTATCCTGCAACATGCGATCGATATGCAAAAGGCCAGGGGAACGGAGATCGGAAGCCGCGTCTACGCGGAGACCGCTCCGGGGCCAACCGGGCATGGCGCGAACGCTGCCCCGGACGTACGCACGCAGTCAGCACCACGCAATCAGCACAAACGCGATCCGCACAATATGGAAGGCTACAGTGAGCCCGGTCAACAGTGACGACTCCTCTGGTGACGCTTTCGGCGGCTCCGGCCGACCGCTGACGCGCAAAGAGCTCAGGGCCCGGGAAAAGTCCCTTCTGACCCAGAGTCACGAAGCCATTCCGCCGCAGGCCTTTGAGACCGGGCAGGACAGCCCGACGACGGCGACGCCGCCCGGTCCGGCGCCGGGCGCAGAATCCGCCCCGGACCGCCCCGAACCGCAGCCGGAAGCAGCCCGGCCCCAAACGCAGCCGCACGGCCCTCCCCGGCATTCCGAGCCCATCGCGACGGCCGACGCCCCGGAGCTCCCCGCCGCGGACCCCACCGTGCACGAAGACGCCGTGCCTGCAGAGGCGCCCCACGAAGACGCCGTGCACGAAGACGCCGTGCACGAAGACGCCGTGCACGAAGACGCCGTGCACGCAGACGCCGGGCACGCATACGCCGGGCACGAGTATGCCGGCGGCATCTCCCCTGAGGCTGAACTGCACGGCGCAGCTGATCAGCAGCACTTCTACCAGAGCCACCACGGGGCTGAACACCACGGCTACGAGGCCCACCCTGACGACGACGCCCATGTTGTCTACGCCGATGAAGCTGTCCGCGGCCCTGATGATCACCACGACGAAGCCGGGCATGAAGTGATGGCCGGAGCTTCCGCCATCCGGACCGCCAAGGGCCCTTCCAAGAAGATCCGCCGCCGGCGCCGTTTCCTCGCCCTCGTGCTGAGCCTGACGGTCTTCGTGGTGGCGATCGTCGTGGGGGCACAGTTTCTCAAACCCCTCCTCGGCGGCGATACGTTGGCCGACTACCCGGGACCGGGAACCGGCGAGGTGACCATCACCGTGCCTCCGGGTGCCGGCCCCAAATCCGTCGCCACCGAACTCCAGGACAAGAAGGTCGTCGCCAGCGCAGACGCCTTCCTCAAGGAGTTCGCGGCCTCCGGCGGCGCGCTGAGCCCGGGCGACTTCTCCCTGCGCACCGAAATGAAGAATTCCGACGCCGTGGACGTGCTGTTGAACAAGGACAAGGGCAAGGTCATGTACTTCGCCCTCAGCGCCGGCCTCAGGATCGGCGAATCCCTGCAGGCGATTTCCGAGGGCACCGGAGTTCCCGCCCCGCAGCTGAAGGAACTCAGCGATTCCCCGGCCCAGTTCGGCCTTCCGGCGAAGTCGAAAAACCTCGAAGGCTTCCTCGCCCCCGGTGAATACCGGTTCCCGCTCGGCACCCCCGCCAAGGACGTCCTGCAGAAGCTCGTGTCCGCCACCCTGGACGAACTCAAGGCACAGGGCGTCACAGACCAGGCCAAGCAGTACGACGCCGTCACGGTGGCCAGCATCGTCCAGGCGGAAGGTGGCCAGGCTGAATACGGGGACGTGGCCGGTGCGATCTACAACCGGCTCAAGCCCGACAACACCGAAACCAACGGGCTGATCCAGTCCGATGCGACGGTCACCTACGGGCTGGGGATCCGGAGCTTCCACATCGACGAGGCGCAGAAGACCGACAAGTCCAACCCGTACAACACCTACGCCAACACCGGCTTGCCGGCCGGGCCCATCGGTTCACCAGGGAAGACGGCCATTGACGCCGCTGCGAAGCCCAAGTCCAACGATTACCTCTACTGGGTGACCATCAACCTGGACACCAAAGAGACCAAGTTCTCGAAGACCCTCGCCGAGCACAACGGCTACGTGGAAAAGTACAACGCCTGGTGCGAGGCCAACCCGGGCCGCTGCGTATGACGCTCCGGGCCGCCGTCCTTGGGCATCCCATCAGCCATTCGAAGTCACCGGCGCTGCACCGGGCCGCCTATGCCCATCTGGGGGTTGAGCTCGGCTACTCGGCGATCGACGTGACGGAGGCGGAGCTGCCGGCCTTCATGGCCCGGTTACGGGACGATGTCCGGCGCGGCGTTGGCTGGCGGGGCCTGTCGGTCACCATGCCGCTGAAGACCGCAATGGTCGCAGAGGTGGATGAGGTCCGCGGCGTGGCCCGCGCCCTGGGCGTCATCAATACGGTCGCCTTCGAACCCGGCGCCCCCGGCAGAGACCCTTCCGGCGTCGGCCCTTCCCGGGAAAGCACTGCATCCCCCCGGCTGATCGGCTACAACACGGACGTCGCCGGCATTGTTAACGCCCTGCGCCACGCGGGCGCGGCCTCCGCACCCGCGGCCGCCATCCTCGGCGGCGGCGGGACAGCGGCAGCGGCAATCGCAGCGCTGAAGGAACTGGGCGCCGCCGCCGTGGATGTCTTCGTGCGCGACGTGGGCCGCGCCGCCGAAGCGCGCGCCGCTTCCGCCGCCGTCGGGCTGCCCGTCCGGGTTCTTCCGATCGCGGGCGCGGCAGCCACCGTCGCTACTGCAGACGTCGTCATTTCCACCCTGCCGCCGCGGGCCGCGGACACGCTGGCCGCGGAGCTGGCGGAGGAGTTTGCAGAATCATTTGGGCCGGCATCTGGACCGGCACAGGCGGGGGAGCGTGGCCCGGAAACCGGCCGGGGCCGCCCCGGTGTGCTGCTGGATGTGGCCTATGATCCCTGGCCCAGCCGGATCGCGGCCCTCTGGCAGGATGCCGGCGGCACCGTGGTCCCCGGACTGGAGATGCTGATCTACCAGGCGCTGGAACAGGTGCGCTATTTCACCGGGCTCGGCGACGCCGTCCCGGCGGAAGTCATAGATGTGATGTGTGACGCAGTGGGGGCGCCCCGACGGGTGTTCTGAGCTCCTTACATGGCAGGATGGATTTTATGTTGCGTTGGTTGACTGCCGGAGAATCCCATGGTCCGGCCCTGGTCGGAATTATCGAGGGCGTACCCGCCGGTGTTGAACTCACCAGCGCGGGGATCGCCGATGCGCTGGCCCGCCGGCGGCTCGGTTACGGCCGCGGCGCCCGGATGAAATTCGAGCAGGACGTGGTCGCCATCCTCGGCGGCGTCCGGCACGGCCTGACCCAGGGCGGACCGGTCGCGATCCAGGTCGGCAACACCGAATGGCCCAAGTGGGAGCAGATCATGTCTGCAGATCCCGTGGACCCCGAAATCCTCGCCGACCAGGCGCGCAATGCCCCGCTGACCCGCCCCCGGCCCGGCCACGCGGACTTCACCGGCATGCAGAAGTACGGCTTCGATGAGGCGCGACCGGTCCTGGAGCGCGCCAGCGCCCGCGAAACTGCCACCCGTGTGGCCCTCGGCACTGTCGCGTCGGCCTTCCTCAAGCAGCTCGGCATCGAACTGGTCTCCCACACGGTGTCGATCGCCAGCGTCGCCGTTCCCGAAGGCCGCCCCCTGCCGGTCCCGGGCAACGTCCTGGCCCTCGACGCCGACCCGCTGCGCTGCTTTGACCGCGAAACCTCCGACGCCATGGTGGCCGAGGTCGACGTCGCGCACAAGGAAGGCGAAACCCTTGGCGGCGTGGTGGAGGTGCTCGCCTACGGGCTGCCGCCGGGACTGGGCAGCTACGTCCACTGGGACCGCCGCCTCGATTCGCGCCTTGCCGGCGCGCTGATGGGCATCCAGGCGATCAAGGGCGTCGAGGTCGGCGACGGCTTCCTCACGGCCTCCCGCCGTGGCTCGGCCGCCCACGACGAGATCGTCAAGGATGCTGACGGCAGGATCATCCGCACGTCCAACCGTGCCGGCGGCATCGAAGGCGGCATGAGCATCGGCGACGTGCTGCGCGTCCGCGCGGCCATGAAGCCGATTGCCACGGTGCCGCGCGCCCTCAGGACCGTGGACGTCAGCACGGGGGAGGCCGCCAAGGCGCACCACCAGCGCTCCGATGTGTGTGCGGTGCCGGCCGCCGGCGTCGTCGCCGAGGCCATGGTGGCCCTCGTCCTCGCCGAAGCGGTCACGGAAAAGTTCGGCGGCGATTCAGTGCAGGAAACCGCCCGCAACATCAAGGGTTACCTGGACAACATTCCGGCGTCCCTGGACTCGATCGGCCAGTAGTGCCGGCCGGAAACAGGGCCGTGCCGGCCATGCAGACTGTCCGGCCCATTGCGCTGATCGGGCCGATGGCCGTGGGTAAATCCGCCATCGGGCAACAGCTCGCCCAGCAGTTGGGGGCAGCGTTCTTGGACACCGACGCCGTGATTGTCGCGAATCACGGGACCATCGCCGACATCTTCGCGGGCCGAGGCGAGCACGCCTTCCGTGAACTGGAAGCCCGGGCCGTGGCGCAGGCCATCGAGGACGCCCAGGGCACCAACACGGTCATCTCACTTGGCGGCGGTGCCGTGCTGGACTCCGGAACGCAGCAGCTGCTCGATCATTGCACCGTGGTGTACCTCGAATGCGATGCGGAGACGGTGGCAGAGCGCATTGCCAGGAACTCCGGCCGGCCGCTGCTGGCAGGCGACGCCATGGAACGCTGGAAGGCACTGTTCGCCACCCGCCGGCCCGTCTACGAGCGGCTGGCCGACCTTGTTATCGACGTCCGGAGCGGATCAGTTCCGGACATCGCACACCGGCTGAAAGATGCGCTGGGTGGACCCGCCGCCGCGAAAACCGCGGCAGGGTCCATGCCGGCAGCGACAAAGGAAGTTGAAAAGTGATTACCGAATCAACCGTCATCAAGGTCACCGGCCAGACGCCCGGCGAGAACTACGACGTCGTGGTGGGCCGCGGCCTGCTGGCCGGACTCCCGGCCCTGCTGGGGGAGCGCGTCAAACGGGTCCTGGTCATCCACCCCCGCGCCCTGCGGCTCACCGGCGACACCGTCCGTGAGGAACTCGCCTCGGCGGGCTTCACCGCGCTGACCGCCGAAATCCCGGACGCCGAAGAAGGCAAGCACATCGAGGTGGCGTCCTTCTGCTGGCAGGTGCTGGGACAGAACGACTTCACCCGCTCGGACGCCGTCGTCGCCGTCGGCGGCGGAGCCGTCACCGACCTCGCCGGCTTCGTGGCAGCCACCTGGCTGCGCGGGGTCAAGGTCATCCACATGCCTACCAGCCTGCTGGGCATGGTGGACGCCGCCGTCGGCGGGAAGACCGGCATTAACACCGCCGAGGGCAAGAACCTCGTCGGGGCGTTCCACCCGCCCGCCGGCGTCCTCGCCGACCTGGACACCCTGGACACGCTGCCGAAGAACGAGATCATCTCCGGCATGGCCGAGGTCATCAAGTGCGGGTTCATCGCCGATCCCGCCATCCTCGAGCTGATCGAACAGGACCCTGCCGCCGTCTCCGATCCCCGCTCGGACGTACTGCGCGAACTGATCGAACGCGCCATCACCGTCAAGGCCAGGGTTGTTTCCGAGGACCTCAAGGAAACCGGACAGCGCGAGATCCTCAACTACGGCCACACCCTCGGCCACGCGATCGAGCTGGCCGAGCGCTACTCATGGCGCCACGGCGCGGCCGTCTCCGTCGGCATGATGTTCGCGGCGGAGCTCGCCCGCAGCGTCGGCCGGCTCAGCGACGCCGACGCCGACAGGCACCGCACCATCCTGGAGAGCCTCGGGCTTCCCATCACCTACCGCCGGGACCGCTGGCAGGCGCTGCTGGACGGCATGCGCAGGGACAAGAAGTCGCGTGGCGACCTGCTGCGTTTCGTGGTGCTCGACGGCGTCGGGCGTCCCGGCATCCTCGACGTCCCGGACACCTCGCTGCTGTTCGCCGCCTACCAGGAGATCGCCTCCTGATGAACGGCACCAGGGGCGGCACCAGCGACTGGCCGGACGGCGGCTTCCCCGGGATCAAGATCAATCCGGTCAGCCTGATGCCGGAGATCGTCAACGAGGACGCCTGCGCCGCGGCGCTGGCCGGCTCGCAGGATCCCGGGGACCTGATCTTCGTGCGCCTCGTCGAGGGGCACGCCGGCGAAGCCGCCGAACTGCTTGCCGAGGCCCGGTACAAGAACCCCGGTTCCCTGCGCCTGCGCATCTTTGAGGCTGACGTGCTCAGGGTGTCCCACCGCGCCGACCGGGCCGTGGACCTGTTCCGCCAGCTGCTGGCCGAAACCCGCGGGACCCCGGACGAGGCCGTCATCCGCCAGCAGCTCGGACGCTCCTACTTCGCCGGCGGCAACATTGCCGCCGCGGTGGAGTCCTTCGCCAAAGCCCTGGACCTGCGCGTGGCCGGCTCCGCCGACGCAGCCCTGATCTACGCCTCCACCGTGGCCCTGCAGCGCGCCCGGGACGTGCTGGACCTGGCGTCCTAAGCCGCCGTCCCAGGGCCTCCTGATCCCCGTCCGGCAGCCAGCCGCGGGAACCGGTAGAATGGATCTTGGATTTTTGATAAATACGCGCTGGCAGGCCGCTTGGCATGCCTGCCTGGCATAAGCGGCTGGCAGCTAGAACCAGTCACAAAGGAAACCAGAGGATACAGTGGCAACCACTAACGACATCAAGAACGGAACCGTCCTTAAGCTTGAGGGCCAGCTCTGGAACATTATTGAGTTCCAGCACGTCAAGCCCGGCAAGGGTGGCGCGTTCGTGCGCACCAAGATGCGCAACGTGATGTCCGGCAAGGTGGTCGACAAGACCTTCAACGCCGGGCTCAAGATCGAGACCGCCACGGTTGACCGCCGCGACTACCAGTACCTGTACCAGGACGGCGCGGACTTCGTGTTCATGGACACGCAGGACTTCGACCAGCTCACGGTCCCCGGCCCCACGGTGGGCGACGCCACCAACTTCATGCTCGAGAACCAGATGGTCAACATCGCCATCCACGAGGGCAACCCGCTCTACATTGAGCTGCCCCCGAGTGTCGTGCTCGAGATCACCTACACGGAGCCGGGCCTGCAGGGTGACCGCTCCTCGGCCGGCACCAAGCCCGCCACCCTCGAGACCGGTTACGAGATCCAGGTGCCCCTGTTCGTCGAGAACAACACCAAGGTCAAGGTCGACACCCGCGACGGCAGCTACCTCGGCCGGGTCAACGACTAGTGAGTGCCCGCGGTAAGGCCCGGAACCGGGCCCTGGAGGTACTCTTCGAGGCCGAGCAGCGCTCCGTCTCGGCGTTCGACGTGCTGAAGTCCCGTCGCGAACAGACGGACCAGATCGTCAACCCGTACACCCTCGAAATCGTCGAGGGCGTCGTGTCGCACCAGCTTGCGATCGACGAGTTCCTGGAAACCTATTCGCAGGGCTGGACCCTGGAGCGGATGCCTTCGGTGGACCGCATCATCCTGCGGATCGGCACCTGGGAGCTGCTCTACAACGACGACGTCCCGGACGGAGTCGCCGTGAGCGAGGCCGTGGCGCTGGCCAAGACCCTCTCCACGGACGAGTCGCCGTCGTTCATCAACGGCCTGCTGGGCCGCCTGCAGCAGCTGAAGCCTTCGCTGCTCGCCTGAATCAGGCAAGAGGAAACCCCGTCCGGCGCACCCCGGGCGGGGTTCTTTTTTGTTCGAAGCCTCCCTTTCCGCCGTCCCTTCCGCTAGCGGACGACGGCGGCGCGGAGGCCGGCAACGTCCGCGAGCAGGCGCTGCTCGTCGATCTGATGGGCCGGCACGTCCCGGCCGCTGAGGATCCGCTGCCGGGTGAAGGCAAGCTGCGTCGCAGCGTGCAGGAACGCCCTCATCTGCGGAGCCCGCCCGATGGAGCTGGCCCAGCGCAGGGCCACACGCCGGCCCGCCGCGGAGGACAGCATCTCCACCTCCGCGGACGTGAACCACCCGGCCGCCGCGTATTCCTTGAGCCGCTGGCGGGTGAGCCTCCGCTCCGCCACCCGCAGCAGCACAATGACCACCACCGCCAGCAGGAAGATCGGCACCTGGACCAGGATGTATTGGGCCAGGAAGTCCTGTCCCATGCTGTTCCACCCGCTGTGCAGCAGCATCGCGGGGATCAGCCCCACGGCGAACGCGGCCACGGACAGCCCGGTGTGCCAGCGCCGCGCGGCGAAGCCCATGATGAGGCCGGTGGTCCCGGTGAAGATGGCGTGGGCGAAGGGCGACATGACACCGCGCAGGAAGAGGACCAACGCGAGATCGGTGCCGGGGTCGGACGATTCGGCGATGGCCCGGCCGAAGTACAGGATGTTCTCGGTGAACGCGAAGCCGCCGGCGATCGTGAAGGCGAACACCACGCCGTCGACCGGTCCGTCGAAGTGCCTGCGGGCGAACAGCAACAGCAGCAGCAGGCCCAGCGACTTGGCGAACTCCTCGACCACTGGCGCCTGGACGGTGACAGCGAAGGTCCGGTAGTCCAGGCCGGACGCCGGGCCGGCGGCGAGCGAGAAGTATGGCTGGATCAGCAGGGTGACCGAGATGGAGACCAGGGCGCCCCAGACGAACGCGAAGAGCAGCAGCCGTTTGGGCTCGGGCTCCCAGCGGTCGATCACGCGCACGGCGAGCAGGACCGCGCCCAGCGGCAGCAGCGACGCGACAAAGCCGATGACGAAGCCCGCGATACCGGTGTTGCCGAGGACAAAGGGCAGGACCGCGAACAGGCTCAGGAAGCCGAGTATCCCGCCGCCCGCCACCAGACCCACCGCGCCGGTGGAGCGGCGGCTGCTGCTCGCGGCCGGAACGGCGGGAGGCAGGCTGGCCCGGAGCCGGCCGCGTAGTTCGCCGGTGCCGGCCGGTAATGCTGTTCCGGGACGTGCCCCATCCAGCTGGGATTGGCCTGTTGCGGCAACGGCGCGGGTGCGCCGGACAGGGGATCGTGGCTCGTCATGCACAAAAGCCTAGCTGGACGTCCCGGGGTATCGGAGGTGAGGCTTCCAAACCTGCTGGTCCGGGGCTGTTTCGGTGGGTTCTGGGCGTATGGCCAGACTCGAGAACGAGGGGCTGGAGGTGGTCCGGGTCAACGCCCGTGATGCCCGTGATGCCCGTGATGCCCGTGATGCCCGTGATGCCCGTGACGCCAGGAGCCGCAAAAACGACTCCGACGCCGCCTGGCTGGCCGGTCTGGGCGCCCACGCCGGTCCTGTTTCCCCCCCGCCGATACGTGAGCTGCGGGACCTAACCCCGGCGAGGACTTACTATTCCGCCAAGTTCCGGCGCATCACTGCCCGGCGCGTCACTGCCCGGCGGGGACCGTCACAGGCGCTCGTCGCCGTCGAACACGCCATGCTCACCGCGGCCTGGCACATGCAACCCAGGGCGAACTCTGCCGGGACCCCGGAGCCGCCTACTCATCCGGCAGGCACCGGCGAAAACCAAAGCCCGCGCGAACGGAGAGTTCGAGTCCCTGGGCTACCAGGTGACCCCCAAGCCTCTGCCACAGACCGGATAACGACCGGCCAGAACGCCAACCCACCGGATCCTCCGGTCACCGACACCTGGTCACCTGAATTTTCGCGTCAAAAGGAAGCCTTCCGGGAGGGGGTCGTCGTGGGGCGCTGTCCAGCCCGGATCGTCCATGTCTGCGGCGGGGAACTGGTGCCCGGCTGTGAATGAGTGCCAGTCCGGGAAGGGGTCCGGGGGCAGTTCCGGTTCGGGATTCTGGCCGGGGTCCGGGTACAGGTGCCCGGTTGGATCCGGGTCCGGATGATGTCCTAGATATGCGGGCATGCCGGGGTCCGGGTCTGCGTCCGTGGTCAGGTCTGTGGTCGGGAGCCAGTGTGGCCAGCGGGGTGGTTCCCAGTCCTGGTGTTCGCCGGGGTAGTGCCGCCCCGACGGTGAAATCCAGCCCGGTGGTTCGTTCTTGCTGGCGCCGGTTGGTTGCCAGGCGGAGCCGTGTTTGAGGCGGTGGTGACGGGGACACGGCTGTCCGAGATTCGAGATGCCGGTGGTGCCGCCGTCGGCCCAGGCCAGGAGGTGGTCTGCTTCGTTGTCCAGGGAGTGGTTGTTGCAGCCGGGGAAGGGGCACCGCCCGTCGCGGAGGCGGAGCCATTGACGCTGGGCCTTCGTGAGGCGGTAGCTGGTCCGTCCGATTTCCAGGGGTGCGCCGTCGCGGGGGTCGGTCAGGACGCGGTAGAAGGAATCGGCGCCCTCGGCGATCAGGCGGCGGGCCATCGACGGCGGGATCGGCCCGTACCCGTCGAGCATGGCCGGTTCGTCCGTGAGGCCGAGGAGCGACAGGACCGGGACGGTGACCAGGACCTGCGCCCGCGGGGACGCATCACCCCCGGCCACACACTGACCCATGCCGCCCCCGCCCGTGCCGGTGCCGGGGGTGTGGCTGGTGAGGAGCCAGGTGGCGGTGATGTCGGCGCGGAGCTGGGAGAGGGGCCGGGCCTCGGCCGGGCCCTGGAGGGCGCGGGCGGCGGCGGTGGTCCGTTCCCAGATCCCGGCGGCGGTATCGGCCGGGAGGTAGGCGGAGAGCCAGGCCATGCCGTCCCGGTCCGGGGTGTATTCGACCCGCCGGTCCGCGGCGCTTTTGGTGTGGCGTTTTTCGATGCTGGCCAGGTGGTGGCGTTCCCGCCAGGTGCGGGCCTTGGCGCGGAACCGGTTCGGGACGAGGTCCCCGGCCGGGCAGCCGCGGGCGGGGTTCGGTGCGGCGGGGTCCAGGAAGTGCGCTTCGAGGGCGGCCGCTCCGGCGGGATCCAGGCTGGTGGTTTCGTCGACGATGATCCGGGCGTGCTGCCAGGAGATCGTCCCGGCCTGCAGGGCCCGCAGGGTCAGCGGCAGCGCGGTCGTCAGGGCGTGGCATTCGGACAGGAGGGCTCCGGCGGTCCGTTCGCTGACGGTCAGGACACAGGCGACCTCGGCGACCAGGGCCATCTCCCGGGCGGTGCGTTGCTGCGGGGACGCCGACGCTGACGCCAGGGCCCCGGCCGCCTGCACGTATTCGGCGGCCAGCCTGACCTTCAGCGCGGCGGTCCGGGCTTCCAGCCGGGCCAGGTCGGCGAGCCCGTCCAGGCAAGCATCCGCCAGATCCCGCAGCGGATCGGCGTCCTGTAGTAGACCGGCGTCCCGCAGCGGATCGGCGGCGGGCAGATCGGCCTGGCCGGCGCCGGTGCAGGCGGCAAGCACGGCAGCGGACGCGGCGACGGCCGCCAGGGCCGCCCTGCTTTCCGCACTCCACGCTGTGCTGCTTTCCATACACTCAGTACATCAGGAGGCACCGACAATTAAAGGCGGCGACGGCGACAATCGGTCGTCGTCGCCGGTTCGCGTTGGCCAGTTCCGGCGGAAGTTTCCGGGCTGTGGCGGGGACAGTGACGTTTGTCCTGGTCAGCGAGGGGTTTCGGTCCCGTATATGTATGACCTAAGACATGGGGCGTAGGCTGCAATGCCGTAGAGGCCGGCCGAGTTTGGCGGCGGTTCCATCGTGGTCGGTGTGTATGCGGCTGGCTTTGGGGCGTCCGCCGGTGGCATTTGGTAGAGCAGCACGGTCGCTACGGTGGTTCCCAGGGCGGCGAGAACTGGCGCCCAGGAGGCGTCCCGGCCCCCGCGGGCGTCCCGGCCTCCGTGGGCGGCCCGGCGCCGGTTGCGCCGGCGTACCGATGTACCGGCGTACCGATGTACCGCCCTGCGGGCGGTGCCGCTGTGACGCACGCCGCCTCCCAACGGCCGCGCCCGGGGCAGGTCCGCGGCGACCCGTGTGGTAATTTGAAAGGGCAAATGATCCTTTTTTAATTCCGTCCCGTGAGGCGGGGAAAGGGGAGACGAGCGTTGACGTCTGTTCCAGAAGCACCGGTTCCGGCCAAGGTTGTTCTTACCCGAGTGGTACTCAGCCAGGCGGACATCGACCGTGCACTCACTCGTATCGCCCATGAGATTCTCGAGTCCAACAAGGGCTCCCGGGACCTGGTCCTGCTGGGCATCCCACGCAGGGGCTACCCCCTCGCCGTCCGGCTCGCCGAAAAGATTGCCGCCGCAGATCCCACCGTGGACGCCGCCGCGATGGTGGGCCAGCTGGATGTGACCATGTTCCGCGACGACCTCTCCCACCAGGCCATGCGCCCGCCCTACCCCACCCAGCTGCCGCGCTCCGGGATCGACAACAAAGTTGTTGTGCTGATCGACGACGTCCTCTACTCCGGTCGCACCATTCGGGCCGCCCTCGACGCCATCATCGACCTCGGCCGGCCGCGCATTGTCCGCCTCGCCGTACTGATCGACCGCGGCCACCGCGAACTGCCCATCCGCGCGGACCACGTCGGCAAGAACCTGCCCACCTCCTCTTCCGAAAAGGTCCGCGTCCGGCTCGAGGAAACCGACACCGTCGACGGCGCGCCCGTCAACGAGGTCGTCATCGAGGCCACCGCATGAGGCACCTGCTCTCCACCGAGGACCTGAGCCGGCACGACGCCATCCGCATCCTTGACACCGCCGAGGAAATGGCGGCCGTGGGGGAGCGGGAGGTCAAGAAGCTCCCCGCGCTGCGTGGCCGCACAGTGGTGAACCTCTTCTTCGAAGACTCCACCCGCACCCGGATCTCCTTCGAGGCCGCGGCCAAGCGCCTCTCGGCGGACGTCATCAACTTCGCCGCGAAGGGCTCCTCCGTCTCCAAGGGCGAGTCGCTCAAGGACACCGCCCAGACCCTGGCAGCCATGGGGGCGGACGCCGTCGTCATCCGGCACTGGGCCTCCGGGGCCC
Organism: Arthrobacter sp. UYEF20; assembly: GCF_040546335.1. NCBI lineage: Bacteria > Bacillati > Actinomycetota > Actinomycetes > Micrococcales > Micrococcaceae > Arthrobacter > Arthrobacter sp. UYEF20. Next base: position 71,593 of record NZ_JBEPNP010000005.1, read on the forward strand.
CGCACCGCCTCGCCGCCACCGACTGGATCGACGCCGCCGTCATCAACGCCGGCGACGGCACCCACGAACACCCCACCCAGGCCCTGCTCGATGCCTTCACGATGCGCCGGCACTGGTCCAAGCTCGCCGGTACGCCCTCCGCCGGGGCCGACCTCAAAGGCATGCGCGTCGCGATCGCCGGGGACGTGCTGCACTCGAGGGTGGCCCGCTCGAACGTCTGGCTGCTGCGCACCCTGGGCGCCGACGTCACCCTCGTCGCGCCGCCCACCCTGCTGCCGATCGGCGTCGAGAAGTGGCCCTGCACCGTCAGCTACGACCTCGATGAAACCCTCCAAAAGGGCGTGGACGCGATGATGATGCTCCGGGTGCAGGGTGAACGGATGAACGCCTCGTTCTTCCCCACCACGCGGGAATACTCCCGCCGCTGGGGATTCGACGACAACCGGCTCCGCGCCCTGGACCGTCTGGGCCTCAAGGACACCATCATCATGCACCCCGGCCCGATGAACCGCGGGCTGGAAATTTCCGCCGCCGCCGCGGACTCGCCACGCTCCACCGTGCTCGCCCAGGTGCGCAACGGCGTCTCCATCCGCATGGCAGCCCTGTACCTGCTGCTCTCCGGCGACAACCGCGAACCAGCCGCCGCACCGGCCGCCGCACCGGCCGCCGAACTCACCCCCGCCCAGCGCACCGCAGCCCTATCCCACCAGGAGAGCCACTGATGGCATCACAGCAACAGGACACCGGCACCGACGGCGCCTACCTGATCCGCGGAGCCGCCATCCTCGGCGGAGCCCCTGAAGACCTCCTGATCCGGAACGGCATCATCGCCGAACGCGGCCAGAACCTAGCCGCCGAGGGCGCCACCGTCATCGAGGCCGCCGGGCTGGTCGCCCTCCCCGGCATGGTGGACATCCACACCCACCTGCGCGAACCCGGCCGCGAGGACGCCGAAACGGTCGGAACCGGCACCCGGGCCGCGGCCCTCGGCGGCTACACCGCCGTGCACGCGATGGCCAACAGCACCCCGGTGGCAGACACCGCCGGCGTCGTCGAACAGGTCCTCACCCTCGGCCGCACCGCCGGCTGGGTGGACGTCCGCCCCGTCGGCGCCGTCACGGTAGGCCTCGCGGGGGAGCAGCTGGCCGAGCTCGGCGCGATGGCCGATTCCCGCGCCCGGGTCCGGGTCTTCTCGGATGACGGCATCTGCGTCCACGACCCCGTCCTGATGCGCCGCGCGCTCGAATACGTCAAGGCGTTCGACGGCGTTGTTGCCCAGCATGCGCAGGAACCCCGGCTCACCGCCGGCGCCCAGATGAACGAGGGCGAAGTGTCCGCCGTCCTCGGCCTCACCGGCTGGCCCGCCGTCGCCGAGGAAAGCATCATTGCCCGCGACGTCCTGCTCGCCCAGCACGTCGGCTCCCGGCTGCACGTCTGCCACGTCTCCACCGCCGGATCCGTCGAAATCATCCGCTGGGCCAAGTCCCGCGGCGTCAACGTCACGGCCGAGGTCACGCCGCACCACCTCTGGCTGACCGACGAACTCGCCCGCAGCTACGACCCCGTCTTCAAGGTCAACCCGCCGCTGCGCACCGACGCCGATGTCCAGGCCCTCCGTGCCGGGCTGGCCGACGGAACCATCGATGTCATCGGCACGGACCACGCCCCGCACCCAAGCGAACACAAGGAATGCGAGTGGGCGCAGGCCGCCATGGGCATGACCGGGCTGGAAACCGCGCTCTCCGTGGTGCAGCACACCATGATCGAAACCGGCCTGATGGGCTGGGCGGACTTCGCCCGGGTCACCTCGAGCGCCCCGGCGGCAATCGGCCGGCTGGAGGACCAAGGACGGCCGCTCGACGCCGGCGAACCCGCCAACGTCACACTCGTGGACCCGGCTGCGCGCTGGACCGTGGACCCTTCTAAGATGGCAACCATGGGCCGTAACTCTCCGTTTGCCGGCCGGGAACTCCCCGGCAAGGTGGTGGCGACGTTCTTCAAGGGCCACCCCACCGTCCTGGACGGCAAGCTCAACACCCCGTACCGGTATCCGGCAGACGCGCCGAAGACTGCAGCGGCGGGCCGCAACTGATGGACCGGCTGCTCCCCGGACTGTTGATGCTCTCGCTCGCCGTCATCGTCATCGCCCTGCTGGCGGTCGGCTGGCGGAACCGCCTGCGCCGCCAGGCCGACGTCGACCCCCTGCCCGCGGTCCCCGCGGAACTCGGTGTGCCGCTGGCCGCAGCCGATGGCCAGTACGTGGCCTCCACCACCGCCGGTGACTGGCTGGACCGCATCGCGGTCCACAACCTCGGTATCCGGACCAACGCCGGACTCAGCGTCCACGCCGAAGGTGTGCTCATCGAGCGCTCCGGCGCCGGCCCGGTGTTCATCCCGACCGCCCGGCTCACCGGCGTGCGCCAGGAAAGCGGCATGGCCGGGAAATTCGTCGAAAAGGACGGACTGCTGGTCATCAGCTGGATGCTCGGCACCCGCGAACTGGACTCCGGGTTCCGCACCCGTCACGCCGACGACAAGACCATCCTCCTCAATGCCCTGCAAGATTTAATCTCCGCGGCCCCCCAGGCCAATGCCGATAGTGGAAAGTAACAACGTGACGGACAGCAACACAGTGACAGAGAACGCAGAGCCCGTAAGCGCTCCTGCCGCGGCCGCCTCCACGCCCGCGGCCCTCGTGCTCGAGGACGGCCGGATCTTCCGAGGCACCAGCTACGGCGCCACCGGCACCGCCCTCGGCGAGGCGGTGTTCGCCACCGGCATGACCGGCTACCAGGAGACCATCACGGACCCCTCCTATGCCCGCCAGCTCGTGGTCCAGACAGCACCGCACATCGGCAACACCGGTGTGAACACGGACGACGCCGAGTCCCGGCGGATCTGGGTGGCCGGCTACATCGTCCGCGACGCCGCCCGGCGCCCGTCCAACTGGCGCTCGGAACGTTCCCTGGACGAGGAACTCGTCGAGCAGGGCGTCGTGGGCATCCAGGGCGTGGACACCCGCGCCATCACCCGGCACCTGCGCGAACACAAGACCATGCGCGCCGGGATCTTCTCCGGCGAGGCGGTCCGCGCGACGGACAAGGAACTCCTGGACGCCGTCCTGGCGAGTGCGCCGATGGAAGGCTCCCGCCTGGCCGAGGAAGTCAGTGTGGACAAGGCCTACACGGTCGAGCCCAAGGACTTCGGCTGGGACGGCGAGCCGCAGTTCAGCATCGCCGCAATTGACCTCGGCATCAAGCGGATGACCCCCATCCGCTTCGCCCAGCGCGGAGTCCGCGTGCACGTGCTGCCGGCCACCGCGACCATTGAGGACATCGCCGCCCTCAACCCCGACGGCGTCTTCATGTCCAACGGCCCGGGCGACCCCGCCACCGCCGACACCCAGGTCGCACTGCTCCGCTCGGTGCTGGACGAGAAGATCCCCTACTTCGGCATCTGCTTCGGCAACCAGATCCTGGGTCGTGCCCTGGGCTTCGGCACCTACAAGCTCCGCTACGGCCACCGCGGCATCAACCAGCCCGTAATGGACCGCCGCACCGGCAAGGTGGAAATCACCTCGCAGAACCACGGCTTCGCCGTCGACGCCCCGCTCAACGGCGCCACCCAGGCCCCCGAGGAGCGCTTCGGCCGCGTCGAGGTCAGCCACGTGAGCCTCAACGACGACGTCGTGGAGGGCCTGGCCTGCCTCGACATCCCGGCCTTCTCGGTGCAGTACCACCCCGAGGCCGCCGCCGGCCCGCACGACGCCGCCTACCTCTTCGACCGCTTCATCCAGCTGATGACGGACACGAAGAACGCTGGCTCAGCGGCCGCGGCCGCTGCCGCTGCTGCAACCGACACAAAGCCTGCCACCGATTCCAAGACTGAGGACAAGAAGTAATGCCCAAGAGAACTGACCTTAAGAGCGTCCTGGTCATCGGTTCCGGCCCGATCGTGATCGGCCAGGCCGCCGAATTCGACTATTCCGGCACCCAGGCACTGCGCGTCCTCAAGGAGGAAGGCCTCCGCGTCATTCTCGTCAACTCCAACCCGGCCACCATCATGACCGACCCGGAGTTCGCCGACGCCACCTACATCGAGCCGATCACCCCCGAAGTGGTCGAAAAGATCATCGCCAAGGAACGCCCCGACGCGATCCTGCCCACCCTCGGCGGGCAGACGGCACTCAACACGGCCATCGCGCTGGACAAGAACGGTGTCCTCGAGAAGTACAACGTCGAACTGATCGGCGCCAACATCGCCGCGATCGAACTCGGCGAGGACCGCGAGAAGTTCAAGGGCGTCGTGGAGCGCTGCGGGGCCGAATCGGCCCGCAGCCACATCATCCACACGATCGACGAGGCCCTGGTTGCGGCCGAGGACCTGGGCTACCCGATGGTGGTCCGGCCCTCCTTCACCATGGGCGGCCTCGGCTCCGGCCTCGCCTACGACGAAAACGACCTCCGCCGGATCGTCGGCCAGGGCCTGCAGTACAGCCCCACCAGCGAGGTGCTGCTCGAAGAGAGCATCCTCGGCTGGAAGGAATACGAGCTCGAGATGATGCGCGACAAGAACGACAACGTCGTGGTGGTCTGCTCCATCGAGAACTTCGACCCGGTCGGCGTGCACACCGGCGACTCCATCACCGTCGCCCCCGCACTGACCCTCACGGACCGCGAATACCAGCGGCTGCGCGACATCTCCATCGCCGTCATCCGCGAAGTCGGCGTCGACACCGGCGGCTGCAACATCCAGTTCGCCGTCGAACCCGACACGGGACGCGTCGTCGTGATCGAGATGAACCCGCGCGTTTCCCGATCCTCCGCCCTCGCCTCCAAGGCCACGGGCTTCGCGATCGCCAAAATCGCCACCAAGCTCTCGCTGGGCTACACCCTGGACGAGATCCCCAACGACATCACCCAGAAGACCCCGGCCTCCTTCGAGCCGACCCTGGACTACGTCGTGGTGAAGGTCCCGCGCTTCGCCTTCGAGAAGTTCCCGGCCGCGGACCCCACCCTGACCACCACCATGAAGTCGGTGGGCGAGGCCATGGCCATGGGTCGCAACTTCACCGAGGCCCTGCAGAAGGCCCTGCGGTCCCTCGAGCAGAAAGGCTCCCAGCTGGACTTCAGCCACGTCCCGGAATGGGAAGTGGCCGAGCTGATCGAGAAGTCCAAGCGTCCCACCACGGAGCGCCTGCACCAGGTCCAGCGTGCCCTGCTCGGCGGCGCCACCGTGGAGCAGCTCTTCGAAGCCACCAAGATCGACCCCTGGTACCTGGACCAGCTCCAGCTGCTCAACGAGATCTCGCTCGAAATCCGCCAGGCCGCGGCCCTGACTCCGGAGATGCTGAAGCGCGCCAAGCGCCACGGCTTCTCCGACGAGCAGATCGGCGCCCTGACGCACAACTCCGAGGACGTCGTCCGCGGCGTCCGGCAGGCCCTCGGCATCCGCCCCGTCTACAAGACCGTGGACACCTGCGCCGCCGAGTTCGCCGCGTACACGCCGTACCACTACTCCTCCTACGACGAGGAGGACGAGGTTGCGCTGCACGCCAAGCCGTCCATCATTATCCTCGGCTCCGGCCCAAACCGGATCGGCCAGGGCATCGAGTTCGACTACTCCTGCGTGCACGCCTCGATGGCGCTGCGCAAGGCCGGCTACGAGACCGTGATGGTCAACTGCAACCCGGAGACCGTCTCCACGGACTACGACGTCTCCACCCGGCTGTACTTCGAGCCGCTCACCCTGGAGGACGTGCTCGAGGTCATCGCGGCCGAGGAGCGCACCGGCGGCGTGATGGGCGTCTTCGTCCAGCTCGGCGGCCAGACCCCGCTCAAACTCGCCCAGCAGCTGGCCGACGCTGGCGTCCCGATCCTCGGCACCTCGCCGGAGGCGATCGACCTCGCCGAGCACCGCGGCGCCTTCTCCCGCGTGCTCGACAAGGCGGCCCTCATCTCGCCGAAGAACGGCACCGCGGTGTCCTTCGAGGACGCCAAGAAGATCGCCGACGAAATCGGCTACCCGGTCCTGGTCCGTCCCTCCTACGTCCTCGGCGGACGCGGCATGGAGATCGTCTACGACGAGCCCAACCTCTCCCGCTACATCGCCAACGCCACCGAGATCACCCCGGACCACCCGGTGCTGATCGACCGCTTCCTCGAGGACGCCGTCGAGATCGACGTCGACGCCCTCTACGACGGCACCGAGATGTACCTCGGCGGCATCATGGAGCACATCGAGGAAGCCGGGATCCACTCCGGCGACTCCGCCTGCGTGCTGCCGCCCATCACCCTGGGCAACAACGTGCTGGACCGCGTCCGGACCGCCACCCTGGCGATCGCCGAGGGCGTGGGCGTCCGCGGCCTGATCAACATCCAGTTCGCCCTGGCCTCCGACGTGCTCTACGTCCTGGAAGCCAACCCGCGGGCCTCCCGCACCGTCCCGTTCGTCTCCAAGGCCACCGGCGTCCAGATGGCCAAGGCCGCGGCCCTGATCGGCACCGGCGTCACCATCAACCAGCTCCGCACCGCCTACAAGATGCTGCCGGAAACCGGCGACGGCTCCACGCTGCCGCTGGACGCGCCGGTCTCGGTCAAGGAAGCCGTGCTGCCGTTCAGCCGCTTCCGCACCCCCGAGGGCAAGGTGGTGGACTCCCTGCTCGGCCCCGAAATGCGGTCCACCGGCGAAGTCATGGGCATCGACAAGCACTTCGACACCGCCTTCGCCAAGAGCCAGGCGGCCGCCAACAACGCACTGCCCACTGAGGGCAAGATCTTCGTCTCGGTGGCCAACCGGGACAAGCGCTCGGTCATCATGGGCGTCAAGCGGCTCTCCGACCTCGGCTTCGAGATCGTCTCCACCGGCGGCACCGCCGACGTGCTGCGCCGCAACGGCATCCAGGCCACCCCGGTCCGGAAGGTCGCCGAAGGCTCCAGCGCGGAAGGGGAAGGCACCATCGCCGACCTCATCATCGCCGGTGAGATCGACATGGTCTTCAACACCCCCTCCGGCGGCGAGGCCCGCAGCGACGGCTACGAACTGCGTGCCGCGGCGACGTCCATCGGGATCCCGTGCATCACCACCGTGGCCGAGTTCAACGCCGCCGTCCAGGCCATCGAGGCGCTGCGCACCTATGAATGGTCCGTCACGAGCCTGCAGGAGCACGCCGCCGCGCTGGCGGAATCGCAAAAACGAGAATCGCAGAAAAAAGCCTCGCAGGAGGCCGCCTCGCGGAACACTTCGCAGAACGCCGCCGCCCAGCTCGCCGCTTCGCAGAATGCCTGAGCCTGAAGCCGCAACGGCCGGCCGGGAGTCGTTCGGCTCCCGGCTGGGCCGCGCCATGGCGGACCGCGGTCCGCTCTGCGTCGGGATCGATCCGAACCCGGCGCTGCTGCAGCGCTGGGGCCTGAACGACGACGCCGCCGGCCTGGAACGCTTCTCGCTCACCGTGCTGGAGGCCGTCGGTTCCCTCGCTGCCGCGGTGAAGCCGCAGGTGGCGCTGTTTGAGCGGCACGGCTCAGCAGGGATGGCTGTGCTGGAACGCACCCTGGCCGCGGCCGCGGAAGCCTCGGTGCTGACCATCGCGGACGCCAAGCGCGGCGACATCGGCTCCACCATGGCCGCCTACGCCGACGCCTGGCTGCGCGACGGCTCCGCCCTGGCCGCCGATTCGGTGACGCTGAGCCCGTACCTGGGCTTCGAATCGCTCCGGCCCGCCCTGGACCTCGCCGCGCAGACCGGACGCGGCGTATTTGTCCTGGCCCTGACCTCCAACCCGGAGGGCGCCTCCGTGCAGCACGTCGGCGGCGCGGATTCCGTGGCCCGCCGGATCGTGCAGGCGGCAGCGGAGGAGAACCGCCGCTACTTCGCTGCTGCAGGCGCCGGGGATCCCGGTGCCGGGCTGGGCTCCGTGGGCCTCGTGGTCGGCGCCACCGTCGGTTCCGCGCTGACCGAGCTGGGGCTGGATCTGGCCGCAGTCCGCGGCCCGATCCTGGCCCCCGGCCTGGGCGCGCAGGGCGCCACGGCGGCGGATCTGCGGCGTACCTTCGGCGACGCCTATGGCCAGGTGCTGGGCACGTCCAGCCGGGACATCCTCGCCGCCGGACCGCGGATCCAGGACCTGCAGGACGCGGCCCGGCGCACTCTTGAGGAACTGCGCGCGGCTTAGGGGCGCGCAGGCTTCCCTGCAGGCTGCGCCGCTGTACTTGTCCATTGATTTCTCCCTCATCCAGACGGTAGGTTCAGGACACGTCCGCGGCACCGGTCCGGGCGCTGTTCGGCCCGTCCGGCAGGGCCGTTTGCGCGGCCCGGCTGACAACGCAGGGAGGACTTCAGTGAGTTTGCGACCCCTCACCCCGCAGGAGCGTGCCGACGCCCTGGGCAAGGCTGCCGCCGCCAGGACCACCAGGGCCGCGGCCAAGGAGCGGCTTAAGTCCGGGGAGCTCAGCATCGCGCAGCTCCTCGACGCCGGCGACACCGACGACGCCATCGCCCGGATGCGGATCGTTGAACTGCTCGAGGCCCTGCCAGGGATCGGGCGGGTCCGTGCCGCCGCGATCATGGAACAGCTCGGCATTGCCGCCTCGCGCCGGGTCCGCGGCCTGGGCATCCACCAGCGCCGGGCGCTGGTAGATTTCATAGACGACAAATAGCTCGTTCCAGCAGCTATGCCAAACATCGCCCGAAGGAATATGTGAGCAAGAAACCCGGACTGACAGTCCTCGCCGGCCCGACGGCTGTTGGTAAAGGCACCGTGTCCACCTACATCCGGGACAACTATCCCGGCGTCTGGCTCTCCGTATCGGCCACCACCCGCCCGCCGCGCCCCGGCGAGGTCGACGGCGTCCACTACTTCTTCAAATCCGCCGAGGAATTCGACTGCCTGGTCGAGAACGGTGACCTCCTTGAGTGGGCCGTGGTCCATGGACGCAACCGCTACGGCACGCTCCGCAGCACCGTCGACGCCGCGATCGCCGAAGGCCGGTCCGTGCTGCTGGAAATCGATCTGCAGGGCGCGCGGCAGGTCAAGCAGGCCGTACCGGAGGCCCAGTTCGTCTTCCTGGCGCCGCCGAGCTGGGACGAAATGGTCCGCCGGCTGGTGGGCCGCGGCACGGAAACAGCCGAAGAACAGCAGCAGCGGCTGGAAACCGCTAAACTAGAACTTGCCGCTGAACCGGAGTTTGACCACACCGTCATCAATGATGACGTTCGACGGGCAGCGGACGAGCTTGTTTCACTCATGGGGCTGACCCCGAACCCACGCTAGGCGCCGGGACGTATCGGCCCGTTAGAATTTGGAGAATTCGTGTCCACGAACCTTGAAGGCATCATCAACCCGCCAATCGACGAGCTGCTGAAGGCTGCCGACTCGAAGTACGGACTGGTAATCTTCGGCGCCAAGCGCGCACGCCAGATCAACGCCTACTACGCCCAGCTGCACGAGGGCCTGTTCGAGTACGTCGGCCCGCTGGTCGACACCAAGCTGAATGAGAAGTCGCTCTCCATCGCCCTGCGCGAAATCAACGAGGGCAAGCTCGTTTCCACGCCGATCGAACCCGCAGAGTAATTACGCAGCCGTAGGCGGAGGTCACGTGCGCATAGTCCTCGGAGTCGGGGGAGGGATTGCCGCCTACAAGGTGGCGTCGCTCCTCCGGCTTTTTACTGAAGCCGGCCATGACGTCACGGTCATCCCCACGGAGGCCGCCACCCGTTTCGTCGGCGTCGCAACCTGGGAAGCACTGTCCGGGCATCCGGTCAGCAACAGCGTCTTTGACGAGGTCCACACCGTCAACCACGTCCGGCTCGGCCACGAGGCCGAGCTGATCGTGGTGGCACCCGCGACCGCCGACCTGCTGGCACGCTCCGCCGCCGGTCAGGCCAACGACCTCCTCACCAACACCCTGCTCATGGCCGGCGGCTGCCCGGTGCTCATGGCCCCCGCCATGCACACCGAAATGTGGCAGCATCCCGCCACCCAGGCCAACGTCGAGACCCTGCGCAGCCGCGGCGTCACCGTGCTCGAACCCGCCACTGGCCGCCTGACCGGCGCCGACTCGGGTCCCGGCCGGCTGCCCGAACCCGAGGCCATCTTCACCGCCGCCATGGCCCTCGCCGGTGCACCTGTTGCTCCTGCGGGGGCGTCGGTCGGCCCGGCCGCGGAGCCGGACGTGAACGCGGTCCTGGCCACCGGTCCGTCAGCGGAGCCGTTGGCGGTCCCGCCGTTGGCCGGACTGACCGTGACTATCAGCGCCGGCGGCACCCGCGAACCGCTGGACCCGGTACGTTTCCTCGGCAACCGTTCCTCCGGCAAGCAGGGCGTGGCGCTGGCCGCCGCGGCCCGCGACGCCGGCGCCAGGGTACGGCTGCTGGCCGCCCACATGGAGGTACCGGCGCCCGCCGGCGTCGAACTTGTCCAGGTCGAAACTGCCCTGGAGCTGCGCAAGGCCGCACTGCACGCCGCGGCAGACTCCGACGTCGTGATCATGGCCGCCGCCGTCGCGGACTTCCGCCCGGCGGACGTCTCCGGCACCAAGATCAAGAAGCGTGACGACGTCGCCGATCCCGTCATCTCCCTGGTCCGCAACCCGGACATCCTGCAGGAACTCGTGGAAGTCCGCGACGCGGCCTCCCGGAACCAGCTGATCGTCGGCTTCGCGGCGGAGACCGGGGATGCGGAAGGCGACGTGCTGGAGTACGCCGAAGCCAAGTTGCGCCGCAAGGCCTGCGACCTGCTCGTGGTCAACCAGGTGGGCAAGGACCGGGTCTTCGGCGAGGACACCAACTCCGTAGTCATCCTTTCCCGTTCCGGCTCCGAACCTCAAGAGGCGTCGGGTTCCAAATCCGACGTCGCGGCTGCCGTCATTGACCGCATCAGCGCCGAGTTGAGCCGGGTTGTCCCGCCGGCCTGAGCCTGGCGTCATCAAGGTCTCCTTAGCACGGGGACACACGCCGCCGGACGTCCGTTTTCCAACCAGTAAGGTAGTTGAGTGACTTTACCGCTGCACATCCCTGATTTCCACGGGCCCACGCCCGCCTCGCTCCGGCTGTTCACGTCCGAGTCGGTGACCGAGGGGCACCCAGACAAGATCTGTGACCAGATCAGCGATGCGATCCTCGACGCCCTGCTGGCCAAGGACCCCGAGTCCCGGGTTGCCGTGGAAACACTGGCCACCACCGGCCTGGTCCACGTGGCCGGCGAGGTCACCACCGACGCCTACGTCGAAATCCCGCAGATCGTCCGCGAGACCATCCTCGGCATCGGCTACGACTCCTCGGCCAACGGCTTCGACGGCGCCCGCTGCGGTGTGTCCGTCTCGATCGGCCAGCAGTCCAACGACATCGCGGGCGGCGTGTTCAACTCGCTCGAAGCCCGCGAAGGACGCCAGGAGGACGACTACGACCTCCAGGGCGCCGGCGACCAGGGCCTCATGTTCGGCTACGCCAGCGACGAGACCCCCTCCTACATGCCGGTCCCGATCTGGCTCGCGCACCGCCTCTCCGAGCGGCTAACCGAGGTCCGCAAGAACGGCGAACTGTCCTACCTCCGCCCCGACGGCAAGACCCAGGTCACCGTGGGCTACGACGGCGACCGCCCGGTCTCGGTCGAAACAGTCGTCATCTCCAGCCAGCACGCCGAAGGCGCCAGCCTGGACCAGCTCCGTGCCGACCTGGCAGCTTATGTGGTCGATCCGGTCATGGCGATGTCCAACCTGGACATCTCCCGTGCCAAGAACATCCTGAACCCGGCCGGCGCTTTCGTCATCGGCGGCCCGGTCGGCGACGCCGGCCTCACGGGACGAAAGATCATCGTCGACACCTACGGCGGCATGGCCCGCCACGGCGGCGGTGCCTTCTCCGGCAAGGATCCGTCAAAGGTGGACCGCTCGGCGGCCTACGCGATGCGCTGGGTGGCGAAGAACGTGGTGGCTGCCGGACTCGCGAAGCGAGCCGAGATCCAGATCGCCTACGCGATCGGACAGGCCCGCCCGGTCGGCACATATGTGGAGACCTTCGGCACCGAGACGGTGGATCCGGCCAGGATCAGCGCCGCGATCGCCGAAATCTTCGACCTGCGCCCGCGTGCCATCATTGATGCCCTGGACCTCAAGCGCCCGATCTACGCCAAGACCGCAGCCCACGGCCACTTCGGCCGCGAGGATCCGGACTTCACCTGGGAGCGGCTGGACCGCGTCGATGAGCTGAAGGCATTCTTCAACGCTTAAATGTCACTGCCGTTAAATCACTGCCGTTAAATGTCACGGCCGTGTGATGTGCTGTAGCCAGGCCGCCGTTCCGGGGCCTGGCTAGTCTTTTTGTTGAGCTGAAGGAAGGGGAACGCCATGACCACAGTCCATGGCAGCGCGCCAGCGCCGGAGGAGCCCCGCCAGCTCTCGCTGCTGCAGGGCTTCCCCACTTCCTCAGCTGCGTCTGCGGGTCCTGTCCTCGCGACCGAGCTGCCGGTGGCACGGGTCCTGCTCGAATCGTCCCTCCCGCACCTGGACCGGCCATTCGACTACAGCGTCCCGGCGGACCTCGACGCCGCGGCACAGCCCGGCATCCGCGTGAAGGTCAAGTTCAACGGCCAGGAACTGCCCGGCTACCTCGTCGAGCGGGTGGCCGACTCCGATGCCGGCCACGCCCTCGTGCCGCTGCACAAGGTGGTTTCTCCGGTTCCCGTACTCACCCCTGCCGTCCTGGAGCTCGCCGGGCGCGTGGCGGCACGCTATGCCGGAACCGTCAGCGACGTCCTGCGCGTCGCGGTGCCGCCGCGGATGGCGAAACTGGAAAAAGAATCCGCTCCGGACGGACACCTGGATCCGGCATTGTTTGCGGAGGCCGGGGCCGACGGCGATGCGGGTGCGGCTCTTCCTGCCGGGCTGGAGTCCTCCAGCTGGTCGGGCTACCGCAACGGTCCGGCTTTCCTCCAGCATCTCGGTGCGGGGGAGGCGCCCCGGGCCGTGCTCAGCGCGCTCCAGGGCTACGGTCCCGGAGGCTGGCCCCGGATGATCGCCGAAGCCGTCGCCGCGGTCCGCCTGTCCGGCCGCGGCGCCGTCGTGGTGGTGCCGGATTACCGGGACCTGGACCGGGTGGAGGCGGCTCTGCTTCAACTCCTTCCCGCCGGTGACATCGCCCGGCTCACCGCGGACGACGGCCAGACACCGCGCTACCGGAGCTTCCTGCGGATCCTCAGCGGCGCAGCCGGCGTCGCCGTCGGCACCCGCTCCGCCGCGTACGCTCCGGTCCGCAACCTCGGACTCGTGGTCTGCTGGGACGACGGCGACGACCTGCATATCGAGCAGCGCTCCCCGTATGCGCACTCCCGCGAGGTCCTGCTGCTGCGCGCCGGCCAGGAGCGTGCAGCCTGCCTGCTCGCAGCACATGCGCGCAGCACGGAGACGCAGCGGCTGGTCGAATCAGGCTGGGCCTGGCCCGTCGCAGCGGACCGTACCGTGGTGCGGCGGACCGTTCCGCGCGTGCTGAACACCGCCGACAGCTTCGAGCTGGAGCACGATCCGCTGGCCAGGGTGGCCCGGCTGCCCGGCGCGGCTTGGCGCGCCGCCAAGGAAGGCCTCGAACGGGGTCCGGTCCTGGTGCAGGTGGCCCGCGCCGGCTACGCCCCATCCCTGGCCTGCGAGAACTGCCGTGAACCGGCCCGCTGTGCCGCGTGCAGCGGGCCGCTGGCCGTTGCCGGGTCCACCGGGAGTTCCGCCGTGCCGCAATGCCGCTGGTGTTCGACGCCGGCTCCCGCCTGGCGCTGCAGCACCTGCAACGGTGTCCGGCTCCGGCGGGGCGCCACGGGGGCGCTGCGCACGGCGGAGGAACTCGGCCGCGCCTTTCCCGGCAAGCCGGTCATCACCTCCTCCGGCGACAGGGTGCTGGCCACGGTTCCGGACGCCAAGGCGCTCGTGGTGGCGACCGTCGGGGCGGAACCCGTCGCCGTCGGCGGTTACGCTGCCGCCCTGCTGCTCGACGGCGACTCGCTGCTGCGCCGCGAAAACCTCCGGGCCGGGGAGGACGCCGTCCGCCGCTGGTTCAACGCCGCGGCGCTCGTGCGCCCGGCCGCCGGCCGGGGCCTGGTGGTCGTCACCGCCGACGACGCGGCCGGCGTGGGCGCCCTCCTGCGCTGGGATCCCGCCGGCTACGCGCAGCGCGAGCTCGCACTGCGGCAGGAGCTTCAGCTGCCGCCGGCCGTCCGGATCGCCTCCGTCACGGGCGGCCGGGCCGCCGTCGGACACTTCACACAGGCCGTCGTGCAGCGGCTGGGTGCGGAGGGTGCCGTGCTGCGGACCGCCGGGCCCGCGCCTCTGGTGCTGGCGCCCGGTGCCGCCCCGGGACCAGGAACTGCGGGCGGACCAGGAGCCGCGGGCGGGAAAGCTGCGGCACGGAGCGCGGCCGAAGACGTCCGGACCCTGCTGTTCATTCCGTACGCCCAGGCCGCGGAAGCCACCAAGGTGATGCGGGCGGTCAAGGCTGCTGCTGCCGCGAAACGCAGTGACCACCCCGTCCAGCTGCGCCTCGACGGGGTCGACGTCCTGTAGCGAACGTTCCCGGCCGGTCAGCGTTGCTTCCGGGCCGGTACTTTCCGGCGCTGGCGCAGCACGTCGAGTGAGCTAAGTTCAGCCGACCTGGAACACCCCGACCTGTGTCTTCCCGTCACTGAGATAAACCGGGACCTGTCGGCTCGGCCGCTGCGTGGAAAAGTTCTTTGCCGCGTCCTCCGGGCTGGTCGGTTGGGGCCCTTGTAGCTCCGTGGAAAATGCGTAGCCTTCCTTGCCGTTTGTCGCTACGACCCGCACTAGGACCGGAGCTACCGGGCTGTCGCCTTGGACACCTAGGTTTGCCCGCTGTCGTTGAGGGGCCAGGACGGTATCGGCGCGTAGGAGGGGTCGCACCGCTCCACTCCGCTGCAGGGCAATGCGATCCAGCCGAGCTGGCCGGCGGTGGCAAAGGCTGCGGTTCCCAGGCCGAGGGACCCTGCTGTGACAAAAATGATCGCCAGCATGCGCTGGCGGCTCGCCCGTGGCGTTTCCCGGACGTTGTCGACCAGGAGGTTGCGGACGGCGAGCCTCCGCGTTTCATCAAACTGCACTTCCGGGCTCATGGTGTGCTCCTTGCCAGGGTTGCATCGTCGGCGGAGGGGGTCATGATCCCTGCGAGTTTCGATTTTGCGCGGCTAAATCGGGACTTCACAGTGCCGGCCGGGACGTTCAGCACCTCGCCAGCCTCAGCCATTGAGAATCCCTCAAGCACGCACAGTGAAAGAACCTCCTGGTCGCGGCGGCCAAGCTTCTGAAATGCTGCCCGTACGACTGCTGCCGAGTGAGTGTTCACGATCCGATCCGCTATCTCATCGGCAGGATCGGTTTCGTGTCCACCTTCTGGAAGCCGTGACAACATCTGTTGGTACCGCCGCCGCAAACGCAAAGAGTTTCGGATGGTGTTGTGCGCGACCACCAGCAACCAGGCAATAAGTGATCCGTTAGCGATCCGGATGTGCCGTCGTCGTCTCCACGCTTCCAGAAAAACGAGCGCCGTCACGTCCTCGGCGTCCTCTTTGATGCCCAGGATACGGAGGCTGTGTCTGAGCACCCGCACGTGGTGACGGTCAAAAATCTCTCCAAACGCAAGAGAGTCTCCGTCAATTGCCCTCCGCCATAGCTCTTCATCGGTGCTCATACCTGATATTGTCCATTCCCCCAAAGTGGTTCCATTCTCGCGAACTACGGGCGGTCAGCCTGTCCGGAAACTGCCAGCATAATATGACAACTCGCTGTCTCGGTATAACGCCGGTCGCGGAGAACTTGGGGAAGAATTGAAACTACTGAAAATCGGCTGTGTGCTGATCGCGCCACTTCTTCTTCTGGCCGGTGGCGGACCCGCGCAGGAAGCTGAACTCGCGCCATCCGGACCTGCGCACGTAGTAGCGGTCGCAGAAGCCGGCCCCACCCTCACAGCGGCTGAAGCCCAGTCGGTGCTGGAAGCTTCAGTCAAAGACCGCACTGCTGAGGCGCTGTCGACACCAACGCCGGACGGGCCGTCTCTGGAAGAGGCGAAATCCAGCGACAAGTTCAAGGCGACACGCGAGCGTGAAAAGCTCCTCATCGCGGAGCGCAAGGTCAGGCTTCAGACTTTCGGCTTCCACTACACGTCCGCATCAACGACTATTCAGGTTGTGGAAGTCACTGGGACGGACTCGAAGGCCACCGTTAAGTTCGACGAGTCCGGGACGCAGTACCTGGCCTCGGATGCGACCGGCCCAAGCGACGTCCCTGAGCAATACCGTGTGCAAGCAACCGCCACGTTCCTCAGGACCGACCTGGGCTGGGTTCTCGATGAAGTGCTGGCGGATGACGGACAGTTCGGCCTTCCGTTTTCGATGGTCGATTCACGGCTTCCACCCGAGGCGGAGGGCCGCCGTTAGGCAGGTATTGCCGAGACAACCGGCGGCGGTCTCCGTTCCAACGGTCTGGATCGAATCTCAGCAGACCACAGCGCCACGCTGATTGCCTGGTCGGGCTCACTCCCCGGCGGCCATTCGCCACAGACGGCCGGAATGGCGGTTCCGATGCGGCCCTCTGTGGCAAATGGGTGCTCCCCAACCTGTGGCCCGGCTCATCCGGTCTCGCGGCGGGTGCGCACGGATTGGTTCGGGGCTGGCCAGCTCCGTCCCGGCTATTTCGAGTTACCGGGCCGGCCTCGGCGAAGTGCCACGGCCTCCTCGGCAACTGCCAGCAGCCTGCGGGCCGACTCATCCCAGCTGAAGTCGGCGGCACGCTCCACCGAACGGCGCGAGCGTTCCTTCCACAGCTCCGGTTCCTCGAGCTTCCGCACGGCCCCGGCGAACTCGGCCGGGGACTCCGGCTGGACATAGCTGACCGCGTCGGCGCCGACTTCGCGGAAGATCGGGATGTCGCTGGCGACCACCGGCGTGCCGTGGGACATGGCCTCCACGAGGGGCAGGCCATAGCCTTCGGCCCGGGAGAGGCTGACCAGGGCGGTGGTGCGGGCCAGGAGCGCCTCATACTCGGCGTCGGTCACGCCATTGTGGAAGACGATGTCCGCGTCCGCCGGCGCCAGGGCCTCCAGTTCCGCCCTGCGCTGCGGGGTGATGCGGCTGAGCAGGTGCAGGGTCATGTCCGGTAGGTCCGCCATGCCCCTGATCATGGTCTCCACGTTCTTGTAGGGCATGAACGATCCCATGTAGAGCAGCGTCTTGTCCGCCCCGGCCCCGGGGTCCCGGGGGCTGAGGCCGGGTTGCGGGGCGTTGCCCACGATCCGTACGGGGCGCCCGGCGAGCCGGTACTTCGAGATCAGGGCCGCCGTCGTGGAGCTGATGGTCGCGACGACGTCGGCCCGGTTGAGCAGGAGCCGCTGCGGCCAGTACGCCTTGTGGTACAGGCGCCAGAGGATCCGGACCGGGGCGGGCAGGAAGCCGGGCGGGGCAGGGTGCTCATAGTAGATCAGGTCGTGCAGGGTCAACACGAGGGCGTATTTCCGGCCCCAGCTGCCCATCGTCTGCATGGGGCACACGACGACGTCGGCGCCGAGCTTATTGACCTTCGCAGCGACAAACAGTTCGGCCGGGGACAGCGGGCTGTTGATCAGGGTGTACGGCACATCCGGCAGCAGGGCCAGTTGCCGGACGTCACTGATCAACATGGAGACGTCGGCGATCCTGGCCGTGGCCGCGATGAGGCTCGCCCCGTAACGGCTGATCCCGTCGTGGTGGTCCAGCCGGGTGAAGCGGGCATCGACGAGGATTTTCACGCGGTGTGGTCCTTCAGGAAGCGGAGGATGAAGCCGGCGGCGGACTCCGGGGTTTCGTAGTGGATCAGGTGCCCGACGCCGGGAATCACGTCCAGGTGTCCGTCCGGCAACAGGGCGAGGAGTTTGTGCTGGTCCGGCAGGGCGGCGATTTGGTCCTTTTCGCCGGCGATGAGGAGGACCGGCAGGGTCAGCCGGCGCGCCACCTCGGAGACGTTGTTCCGGACGGAGGCCTTGAACGCCTCGAGCAGGCTCTCGCGGTCCGCGAAGGCGGAGAAATAGGCGCTGTGCTGGGCGTGGACGAACCGCCGCAGCGCCTTGTCCGGGGTCTTGGCCATGGCTTCGCTCATCACGCGGACGATCAGCTGGCTGCGGAGCAGGGCGTGCCCGAGCCTACGGGGGAGATGGGCGGCGGCCTCGTAGTACAGGATGGCGAGTTTTGTCATGAGCCCCTTGGTGCCTTCGAGGACGGGGGCGGCGATGGGGTTGATGAGGATCAGCTCGGCAACCGTTCCCGGGTTGGCTGCGACGAAGTGGCTCGCCACGATCGAGCCGAAGGAGTGGCCGAGCAGGACGGTGTCCCGGCCCAGGCCCAGGGCAGCCATGAATTCGGCGATGAAGCGACCGTAGCGTTCCACGCTGTGCTCGTCTGCCTTGAAGGCGGCGGAGCCGCCGAAACCCGGGAGGTCAGGCATGATGAGGCGCAGGCCGGGGAGCTGGTCGGCTACACGGAGCAGGCCGTGGTGGTCGCCGCGGAAGCCGTGGATCACCAGGACCGTGCGGGTTTCCGGCGTGACCCGGACCGGCTCGTAGCTCCAGTAGGCCACTTTCATGCCGCCCAGGACCACCTCGGCGGGTACGGTCCGCGCCTCGAGCTCATGGCTGAACAGGGGCGTGGGGGAGGACTCGGTGTCCACGTTTTCCATTCGTTCGGTCCTAGTTGACGTTGTCGGGGTGGGAGCCGGTCCGGAAACCGCGGTCCAGCGCCGCAATATCGGCAAGGTCCGTGGCCGAGAGTTCGAAGTCGAACACCGTCCGGTTTTCCCGGATCCGGTCCGAGGAGCTGGCCTTGGGGATGGTGATGTTGCCCAGCTGGAGCTGCCAGCGGAGGATTATCTGGGCAGGGGTGCGTTCGTGCTCCGCGGCCAGGGCCAGAATCACCGGGTCACGCAGCACCTGTCCCCGGCCCAGCGGGCTCCACGCCTCCGTGCGGATGCCCAGCGCGTCGTGCTTCTTGCGCAGCTCGGCCTGCTGAAGCCAGGGGTGGAGTTCAATCTGGTTGACGGCCGGCACCACCTCGGCCGTCTCCATCAGCCGGTCCAGGTGGTCGGGCTGGAAATTCGACACTCCGATCGCCCGCACCTTTCCCTCGCGGTAGAGCGTCTCCATGGCCCGGTAGCTTTCCGCGAACAGGCCCTTCTTGGGGCAGGGCCAATGGATCAGGTAAAGGTCGATGTACTCCAGGCCCAGGTTGGACATCGAGGTGTGAAACGCCCGCACCGTCGCGTCGTAGCCGTGATCATCGTTCCAGACCTTGGTGGTGACGAAGAGGTCCTGGCGGGACAGAGCGGGAGAAAGCTCACCCGATCCGCTGCCGGCGCCTTCGAACCCGGCAAGGGCGCCGATGCCCCTGCCCGCGCCGGTTTCGTTCCCGTACATGGCTCCCGTGTCGAAGTGGCGGTAGCCGGCTTCCAGCGCCATGGTTACGAGCGAGGCGGCATCGTCTGGGGGGACTTTGTACAGCCCGAATCCCAGACGGTCGATCATCACGCCGTTGTTCAGGGACGTCCGGGGGGAGATTCTCATAGCAACGACTTTACCCATTGCCGCGGCACCCGCCGGTCAGGCCGCGCAGGCAGGCCGGGACGGCCTGCCAGCACCTGCCGGTCCCCTGGGACCGGTCAGGCGACGCCGTCGAACCGGACCAGCCGCCGGGCACTGGCCTCGTCGAGGATCAGGTCCGTGGCCAGGCCGGAGACGAGCGCACCGCGCAGGCCGTTGATCTTGGACGCGCCGGACACCACGCAGATCCGCCGCCGGACCTGGCGCAGCTGCGCGAGGTCCGGCCCGGTGGAACGCTCGTTGAGGATGATCCCGTCCGAGGAACCATCCGCCCGGAAGAACACGGTGGCCACGTCACCGACGACGTCCGAGCCGGCCAGGATGCTCAGATCGTCCTCATCGAGGTAGCCGCCGGCATAGACGTGGCTGGGGTAGTCGGCGTCGACCGATCCGACCCCGAAAATGGCAATGCTCATCCGGGCCTGAAGCTCGAGGATGCGCTGCACACTGCGCTCATTCCACATCGCTTTCTTGGTGGCGGCGTGATCAAAAAACGCGGGCACCGGGAACTGCTCCACCCGCGCCCCGTACGCGCTGCCGAAGCGGCGCATGATGTCCGAGGCGTAGGTGATGCCGGTGGTCTGCATGTTTCCAGCGCCGTTGAGCTGGACGATCACGCTGTCATGGGTGATCTTCCGGGTCAGGTGCCGGCTGACGGCGCTGAGGGTTGACCCCCAGGCGACGCCGATGATGGCGTTGGAATCCACCAGCGGGCCGATGGTGCGGGCGGCCTGCATGGCCACTCTGTCCAGTGTTTCCGCCTCATTCAGCGTGTCCACTACGGGAACGACATGAACATCCACCTTGTATTCGGCGCGGATCATGCTTTCCAGTTCGGGGCCGGTATCGAGAGGGCTGCGGATCTGGATCTGCACGAGGCCGGATTCCCGTGCCGAGGACAGCAGCCGGGAGACGGTGGACCGGGAGGTCCGGAGTTCACGGGCAATCGCGTCCATGGTCAGGTCCTGGAGGTAATACAACTGGGCCGCGCGGAGGGCGTCGGACTGGCGTGAAGGCAATTCCCACATTCCGTTCTGCACGTTTGTGCATAGTGCTTGACACCATTTTCCATTATTCCAAACAATAGTGTTGAACGGCGACGCGCCCCGTGGCGCGCCGCACAGAACCAAACCCCAGGGAGCAGTTTTGGGATCTAAGGAATCAGCCCGCAACCAGGAGCCGGCCGGCACTCGCGCACCCGTGCAGAAGCTGCGGTCGCGGCGGAACGCACAGGTGCTGATCATCGGCGGCGGAATCAATGGAGTGGGTACTTTCCGGGACCTGGCACTGCAGGGTGTCGACGTTGCCCTCGTGGAACGTGGCGACTACTGCCAGGGCGCCAGCGGGGCTTCCTCGCATATGATCCACGGCGGAATCCGGTACCTCGAAAACGGCGAGTTCCGGCTCGTCCAGGAGTCCGTGGTCGAGCGCAACCGGCTCCTGCGCATCGCTCCGCACTACGTCAAACCGCTGCAGACCACTATCCCTATCTTCAGCACCTTTTCCGGCGTCCTAGCGGCGCCGCTTCGTTTCCTGACCCACAAACAGCAGGGCGCCCCCCAGGAGCGCGGCGCCTTCCTGATCAAGCTTGGCCTGAGCATGTATGACTTCTTCTCCCGCGACGGCGGCAGCGTGCCGCGCCACCAGTTCCGCGGCCGCAAGCGCGCCCTGGCGGAGCTCCCGCGCCTGCACCCGGGCATCAAATATGCGGCAACCTACTTCGACGCGTCGGTCCATAACCCGGAGCGGCTGACCCTCGACGTGCTGCAGGACGGCGAAAAAGCCGGCGCTCCGGGCGGCACCGCCCGCGCCAGCAACTACGTCTCGCTCGTCTCAATGGAAGGAACGGCGGGCTCCGGGACCGGCAGCCGGGTACGGCTCCGCGACGAACTCACCGGGGAGCTCTTCGACTTCACCGCCGACGTGATCGTCAATACCACCGGCGCCTGGGTCGATCTGACCAACGAAGCCATGGGCGAGGCGTCCTCCTTCATGGGCGGCACCAAGGGTTCGCACATTGTCCTGGACCACCCGGAGCTGCTCGCGGCCTGCAACGGCAGGGAAATCTTCTTCGAGCACACCGACGGCCGGATCGTGCTGATCTACCCCATGGGGGACCGGGTCCTCGTTGGAACCACGGACGTCGACGCGGACATGACCGAGGACGCCGTCTGCACCGAGTCCGAGATTGACTACTTCCTTGAGCTGATCGGCCACGTTTTCCCCGACATTGCCGTGGACCGGGAACGGATCGTCTACACCTTCTCCGGTGTGCGTCCGCTTCCGAAGCACGACGCCACCCAGCCGGGCTTCGTCAGCCGCGACTACCGGATCGAGCGCCGCGGAGGCTCGGTGCCGGCAGCCGGTGCAGCCGGCGGCAGCGGCGCCGTCGTCCTCAGCCTGGTGGGCGGAAAGTGGACCACCTTCCGGGCCCTCGCGGAACACCTGAGCGACGACGTTCTCGCGGAACTCGGACTGGAACGGAAGGTGTCGACGGCGCAGCTCGCCATCGGCGGCGGCGCCGGCTTCCCGGACAGTGAAGACGGCGTCCAGCGGTGGATCAAGGCCCATATGTCAGCCGGCCGCGACGCCGACCGGGTCGCAGGACTCCTGACCCGCTACGGAACCCGCGCCGAGGAAGTCATCAACTTCCTGGACGCATCCGCGGCCAGCGCCCCCGACCGGCTGCTGCACTCCACCCGCGAACTCAGCGTCCGTGAACTGGAGTTCATGGCGCAGAACGAGCAGATCGGGCACCTGGTCGACGTACTGATCCGCCGCACCTCTCTGGCATTCCGGGGCCTCGTGACCGGCGAGCTCCTGAACGAGGTTGCCGGCATCCTGTCCGGTCCGCTGGGCTGGGAAACGCCACGGCGGGCCTCCGAGATCAGCCACGCTCAGGAGGTGCTCAATCGGTTCCACGGCGCCCGGGTCCACAGCCTGGTTGCCTGAAAGACCCCCGCGCCCGGACGGGGGACGTCCGGGCGCAAGGACTGCGGGGCCCGCCCACAGGGCCGGCGCAGTGGCTGGCCGGCCGCGCAAACACGCTGCCGGCCCAACGGCCCTTCAAACTCGCGAAGGGCTGACAACAGAAAATAGAGGAGTCAAAGATGTCTCTTGGAATAGTTTTCCTGTCCGAAGTATTCGGCACCGGGATGCTGACCCTGCTGGGTTGCGGCGTTGTAGCCAACGTCGCACTCAAAGGCACGAAGGGCAACAACGGCGGGTTCCTGATGGTCACCTGGGGATGGGGAATCGCCGTCTTCGCCGGTGTCTATGTTGCCGCCAGGTCCGGTTCGCACCTGAATCCCGCTGTCACCCTGGGCCTGCTGCTTAACGGCAAGGCGGAGTACGCTCCCGGCGTTAAGGTCGAATTTGCGTCCACATTGACCTACTTCGGCGGTGAACTGCTGGGTGCCTTCCTGGGCGCCGTCGTGATGTGGCTGGCCCACAAGCAGCACTTTGATGTCGAGCCTGAGCCCGCCAGCAAGCTGGCCGTCTTCTCCACCGGCCCGGCCATCCGCTCCACCCCGTGGAACCTGGTCACGGAAATCATCGGCACCTTTGTCCTCGTCTTCGTCATCCTGATGTTCGGCGGCATTCCTTCGGGACTCGGCCCGCTGGCCGTTGCCCTGCTGGTTGTCGGCATCGGTGCCTCGCTCGGTGGCCCCACCGGTTACGCCATCAACCCGGCCCGTGACCTCGGCCCGCGCATCGCCCATGCCCTGCTTCCGATCAAGGGCAAGGGTTCCAGCGACTGGAGCTACTCGTGGATCCCGGTCGTCGGACCCCTCGTCGGCGGCGGACTCGCCGGTCTCGTGGCAGCTGTCGTGCCGATTGTTGTCACCGTCGCCAAGTAGTTTCCACCCCAGCCAGAGCAAACCCAACAAGGCCAAAAGTCTAAGGACCTCAACATGAACCAGTATGTAATCGCCATTGACCAGGGCACCACCAGCACTCGCGCCATCGTGTTCGACCACAGCGGGCACATCGTCTCCTCCGGGCAGATGGAGCACGAGCAGATCTTCCCGCAGGCCGGCTGGGTGGAGCACGACCCCGCCGAGATCTGGGACAACACCCGTGAGGTCATCGCCTCGGCCCTGTCCAAGGCGAACCTGACCCGGCACGACATCGCCGCCGTCGGCATCACCAACCAGCGCGAAACCGCCGTCGTCTGGGACAAGACGACCGGCAAGGCGGTCTACAACGCGATCGTGTGGCAAGACACCCGGACCCAGCCGATCGTGGATGAGCTGGCGAAAGATGGGGGACCGGAGCGCTTCAAGCAGAAGGTGGGCCTGCCGCTGGCGACCTACTTCTCCGGCACCAAGATCAAGTGGATCCTGGACAACGTCGAGGGAGCCCGCGCCAAGGCGGAGGCCGGCGACCTGGTCTTCGGCAACACCGACTGCTGGGTGCTCTGGAACCTGACCGGAGGGACCGACGGCGGCGTCCACGTCACCGATGTGACCAACGCATCCAGGACCATGTTCATGGACCTGGAGACACTGTCCTGGGACCAGGAGATCCTGGACACCTTCGGGGTTCCGGCGTCCATGATGCCGGCCATCAAGTCCTCCTCCGAGGTTTACGGCACGGTCCACACCTCCCAGCTGCTGCGCGAAGTACCGGTCGCCGGCATCCTGGGCGACCAGCAGGCGGCGACGTTCGGCCAGGCGGCCTTCGAGGCCGGGGAAGCCAAGAACACCTACGGCACGGGCTGCTTCCTGATCTTCAACACGGGGGAGGAAATCGTCCACTCGAAGAACGGGCTGCTGACCACGGTGGGCTACAAGCTCGGCGACGCGGCACCGCACTACGCCCTGGAGGGCTCCATCGCCGTTACCGGCTCACTCGTGCAGTGGCTGCGTGACAACCTCGGCATGATCAGCAGCGCCCCGGAAGTGGAGACCCTGGCGGCTTCCGTGAAGGACAACGGCGGCGTGTACATCGTCCCGGCGTTCTCCGGCCTCTTTGCCCCGTACTGGCGTTCCGATGCCCGCGGTGCGATCGTCGGCCTGACCCGCTTCGTGAACAAGAGCCACATCGCCAGGGCCGCGCTGGAGGCGACCGCCTTCCAGACCCGTGAAGTCCTCGACGCCGTCAACGCGGACTCCGGCGTCCCGCTCACGGAGCTCAAGGTCGACGGCGGCATGGTCGCCAACGACGCGCTCATGCAGTTCCAGGCGGACATCCTCGGCGTGCCGGTGATCCGGCCGAAGGTCGTCGAGACCACCGCCCTGGGCGCCGCCTACGCCGCCGGCCTCGCCGTCGGCTTCTGGAAGGACCTGGGCGAGTGCTCGGCCAACTGGTCCGAGGACAAGCGGTGGGAACCGAAGATGGAAGCGGCAGAGCGGGACCGTCAGATGCGCCTCTGGAAGAAAGCCATCACCAAGTCCATGGACTGGGTGGACGAGGACGTCAAGTAAGGCCGTCCGCACGAAGAGCTCCGGCCGGGTTTCCCCGGCCGGAGCTCTTCTGTTGCTATGCGTGTTGCTATGCGCCTTTTGGCGCTGCCCCGCCTACGAGTCGTTGCGCAGAGACCGGCCGCTGTGGCTCGAGGACTCTGCCACTACCGCGTGGGGCGTCTTGGCGTAGACGTCCTTGCTGACGGTGTAGCCGCGGCTGTCCTGCTTCAGTGCCTGCGCATTGATGCTCTTCAGCTCCGAGCTGCTGAGTTTCTTGATCTTGACCAGCTTCATATTCTCCTGGTCATCCCCGCCCTCGGCCGTGACCTTGATCAGGCCCGTTTTCTTCGAATAGAACTTGTGCTGTTTGCCGGCGCTGCTGAGCGGCTCCAGCGGGTTGGATTCAACGATCTCCACCACATCGTTGTAGCACCCTGTCTTGACGCAGACGCGTTGGTCGTCTTTCAGGACCTTCGCGCAGTCCAGGAAGTCCACGCTGGGTGCGGAGGCCTGGGGATAAGCGGGGGACTTCGGGCGGGGATGATCCAGCATGGCGATTCCTGCCAGGGCCTTGTCGATTCCACTGATGAAGGTGCTCGGCGCGCCTGCGAGCTTCCCGTTTTCATACTCTTCGGGATACTCGCCGAACAGCCACACGGTCCCCTTCCCCTTCTTCGTCTCGGCGAAGAAGGCCAGTTCTGATTCCGCGAGCTCACCGTCGGTGAAGTCCCGGTCCCACACCACCTGGGTGTTGACCCCGTCGATCATCTTGGTCAGCCCGGTCACCGTGGAGATGACCGTGCGCTTTTGCGTGGTGCCCTCCGCCGGGGAGAACACTGTGCCCGTCGTCGTAATCTGCGTTCCGGGTTCGAGCGGGAACCACTTGTTTTCAATCTCCGGGGTGCGCGGGAAGGCTGAGCGGTCTAATTTGATCGCCGTGCCTTTTCCGCAGAGGTCCTGGGGATTGGGCGCTGCCGCCGCCGTCGCCGTGGCTGCCGACGTCACCGTCAGCGTACCCAGCACGAGCAGAACTGCGGAGCCGTACGCCGTGAATCGTTCTCTTCGCTTCGACATCTGTTTTAGCCTCTCCTAGTGGTGGGTTGGTTGCGGCTAGACGGCCGGGGCCGGCTCGGCCTGACGGGGCCGGCGCTCACGTGCCGGGCCCTTCTTGGCAAACCGCAGGTACAGCGAGGGGACGATGAACAGGTTGACCAGCGTCGACGTGACGAGGCCGCCCAGAATCACCACCGCCATGGGATGTTCGATCTCATGGCCCGGAATGTTGCCCATGACCACCAGTGGCACGAGGGCCAGAGCGGTGGCGAGGGTGGTCATCAGGATCGGGGACAACCGCTCGGCGGCTCCACGCAGCACCAGGTCGCGGCCGAAAGGCATGCCTTCGTACTGCTCCAGGTGCTGGCAGTGGTTGATGAGCAGGATGCCGTTACGGGCAGCGATGCCCATCACGGTCAGGAAGCCCACCAATGACCCCAGGGACAGGATTCCGCCGCCAAGGTGCGCGGCGATCACCCCGCCGACGAGGGCGACCGGCAGCGTGAGGATCGCAAGGACCGCCAGCCGCCAGCTCCGGAATGCCGCCTGCAGCAGCAGGAACACAACGATCACCGCACCGATCGAGAAGGTCAGCAGCCGCTGGGTGGCGGCCTGCCGTTCCGCGTATTCCCCGAGAATGTCGGCGCTGTAGCCGACGGGGAATTCGACGGACTTGAGGTCGTTCTCCAGCTTCTCGACAACCCTGGCCAGGTCGCCTTCCTTGACGTTCGCGCTGACGTCCAGGCGGCGCGAGCCCTCGGAGCGTTCAATCACGTTCGGCGTCGGTTTGACGGAGATCTTGGCGACGTCCGCCATCCGGATCCTCTCGCCGCTTGGCGTATCCAGCGGAAGGTTTTCGATGCTCGTGACGCTCGTCCGGATCTCCGGCGGGCTCCACACCTGCACGTCGTAAGCCTTCCCGGCCCGGTAGACGTCGCCGACCTCTTCCCCGGCGATCAGGGTAGCCGCGGCGCGGCGTACATCACCCGGTTTCAGCCCGTAACGGTTGGCGGCTTCAAGATCCACTTCGACGTCCACCTGCGGGACGTTGACCTGGAGGGCGAGCTTGGTGCCGATTGCGCCCTCGATGCCGCCCAGGACAGTCTTGACCTTGTCGGCCTGCTGGCGCAGGGTGGCAAGGTCGTCGCCGTATACGCGGACAACGACGGCGTAGCCCGTACCGGTCAGCACTTCGCGGACGCGTTCCTTCAGGTAGGTCTGGACATCCCGGTGGATGCCGGGGTATCCGTCCACGACCGACTGGATCGAGGCCAGTGTTTCGTCGTAATCCACGGCGGGGTCGACGCTGATCCAGTTCTCCCCGAAGTTGACGCCCACCACTTCGTCGGCCGCGAAGGCCTGCCCGATGTGAGAACCGCAGTTGTTCACGCCAGGGATGGCCATGAGTTCCTTGCACGCGAGCTGGCTGACCCGCACTTCCTCGGAGTTGGAGGTGCCAGGCTGCGTGACCCAGTGCATCAGGAAGTCACGTTCCTTGAATGACGGCAACAGCGACTGGCCCAGGAGCGGGGCTGCCACGATTCCCACGACACCGAACGCGGCCAGGGCCAGGTAGCCCGGGACTGGCCGGCGGACAATCGGCCGAAGCGCGTTGCCGTACCAGCGCTTGAGCACCCCGACCAGCGGAGGGTCGCGGTCTTCCAGCCTGGCATTCCGAAGGACGATATACGCCATCGCCGGAGTCACGGTGAGCGCTACGAGCATGGACGCCATCACCGCCAGGGTGTAGGACGTGGCCAGCGGGCGGAAGAAGGCCCCGGTCAGCCCGTCCAGGAAGAAGATCGGCACTGTAGCAGCGACGATGATCAGCGTGGCATACACAATCGGGCCGCGGACCTCCAGCGAGGCGTTGACCACCACTCTGGCCGTGCTTTCGGTGCTTCCGCTCGCCCGGTGGTGACGCAGCCTGCGCACGATGTTTTCGACGTCGATGATGGCGTCGTCAACCACCACCCCGACGGCGATCACCAATCCCGCAAGCACCATGGTATTTACCGTGCCTCCGGTCCAATACAGCACGAGGGCGGCGGCTACAAGGGACAACGGGATGGCCATCACGCTGACCAGCGCCGTGCGCCACTGGAAGAGGAAGACGCTCAGCACCAGGATGACGAGCAGGCATCCGAGCAGGAGCGCGACGCCCAGGTTGCCGAGCGATTCCTCGATAAAGCTGGCCGGCCGGAACAAGGTGGTGTCCACAGCAATCCCGGTCAGCCCGGGCTGCAGTTCCTTCAACGCCTCCTCAACGCCCCGCGTCACCTCAAGGGTGTTGCCCCACGGCAGCTTCTCCACGATCAGCATGAGCCCGGGACCGCCGTTAATGACGGCGTCACCGATCAGCTGCTGGTGGTCTTCCACAACGTTCGCCACATCGGAGAGCCGCAGCGGGGGCTGGTCTCCCCGGTCCTCCAGGGACACCTTCGCCAGCTCTTCCGGCGACGTGATGGGCTGCACGTGCCTGATACCCATGCTCTGGCTGGGCGTTTCAAGCGCACCACCGGTGCCGATCAGGGCACCCGGCGAATACTTGAGCAGCCCGGCGTCCAGTGCGTCAGAGGTGGAGCTCATCACGCTGTCAAGTGTCACGTTGTGGGCGGCCAGCTTCGCCGGATCCACCTGCACCTGCAGCATCTGGAGCCGCTCGCCCCAGATCGCGACGTTGGCTACACCCGGGACCCTCAACAGATGGGCCCTGATGTTCCAGTAGGAAATCATGGACATTTCAATGAGGGAGCGGGTGTCCGAGGACAGTCCGATCTTCATGACACGGCTGGTGGAGGACAAGGGCTGCAGCATCAGCGGCGGCGCCGCCCACGTGGGCAGGGTCGGAATGACCGTAGCCATCCGCTCGGACACCAGCTGCCTGGCGGTGAGCAGATCCGTGCCGTTCTCGAACTCCAGGACGATCGAGGAGAGCTGCGACACGGATTTGGACCGCATCTGCTTCAGTCCGTCAATGCCGTTGAACGCCTCTTCCATCGGGACGGAGACGAGCTCCTCGACTTCGGAGGCCGTGAGCCCCAGACAGGCGGTCTGGACCTCTACCCGCGGCGGCGCAAACTCCGGAAACACATCGACCGAAGCGCTGCTGAGCTGCGCGCCGCCCACAACCATCAGTGCCACCGCCATCGCAATGATGATCGACCGGAACCTCAGACTTGCCGCGACTATCCGGCGCATGTCAGTGCGCCGTATCGAACTCGGCGCCGAACAGCTCAGCCGCGCCCACGGTCACCACATCGGTCCCCGCAGCCGGCCCGTCAGTGGCTGTGACCACTCCAGCTTCGACCTTGCTGACGGTGACCGCCTGGCGTTGGTACACCCTGGCGGCAGGGTTGGTGTAGACCCAGGTCTTCCCGCTGGAGTCGTACAGCAAGGAGGCGTACGGCAGGAGCACCTCGGTTCCACCGGCGCCCGGCTTGACCGTCTCGATCTTCAGGTCCAAACGGTCCAGGCCACGTTCGGTCAGGGTGAGCCGGGCGATGCCGGTGGTGGCGTTCTTCTCCACCTTGGCGGGATCGTCGAGCGAGACCACCGGGCTGACGGCTGCGGGTTGTGCGCAGGCCGGGAGGGCGAAAATAATTGCTGCACAGACAGCGGCCGCCAGGGGCAGGCGCCGTTGGGGCTTTTGGCTGGTCATTTTGCTTCCACCTTTTCCTGCATAACGGGCT
The DNA here is from genome assembly GCF_040546335.1 of Arthrobacter sp. UYEF20. NCBI lineage: Bacteria > Bacillati > Actinomycetota > Actinomycetes > Micrococcales > Micrococcaceae > Arthrobacter > Arthrobacter sp. UYEF20. Next base: position 101,354 of record NZ_JBEPNP010000005.1, read on the forward strand.
GAACGGGAATTTCCGATTCGTAGACTTCCTGCCACTCTTCCGGGGCGGTGCGGGGACCGAACCAGAGCATCAGGAGAGGGAGCACGAAGAGCCCCACGAGCGTTGTGGTCAGGAGGCCGCACGCGATGACCAGCACCATCGGGCCGATCACCCCTTCGCCGACCGTGCCCCCGAACAGGGCCGGCGGCAGCAGCACCAGCACCGTGGTGAGAGCTGCCTTCAGGACCGGCGACACCCGATCCGCAGCCGCCATCAGGACGACCTTCGCGTGCGGGGTCTGCGGGGCGGTCCGCCACAGTTCGTCAACGCGGGCCGAGAGCAGGCCTGCGTTCCGGACCGCGATGGCCACGACGGCCGCAAATGCTGTCAGCGCAATCCACGACATCGAGCCGCTGCCGATCCAGGCCGCAACCGCGGCTCCGGCCAAGGCGGCAGGCAGGGACAGGAAGACGGCGAGCGCCAGCTTCCAGCTCCGTACAGCCGTCTGGAGCAGCAGCAGCACGCCGATCAGGGCCGCGGCCCCGATCCAGAGCACGAGAGCGTTGGCGGCCTCGATTTCACTGTATTTCGTCGGGATTTCCGCGTGGTACTCAAGCGGGAACTGGATCTGCTGCACGGCCGCCTCGATATCGCGCTGGACATCGGCCAGCGGACGTCCGCTGATGTCAGCCACGACGTCGATCCGCCGCGACGTGTCATCGTGCTGGATGACAACCTCGTTGGGGACCAACCGGACCGCGGCGATCTCACCCAGCTGGACGTGACTTCCGTCCGGGGTGTCGAGCAGCAGTTCGCGGATGCTCGTCAGGTCATCCCTGACGTCGACTGCGCCCCGGACCACGACTTCGAACACCTTCTGCTGTTCAAAGAGATTGCCGACGACGATTCCCTGCATCAGTGTGGCTGCCGCGCGGCGTGCGTCGCCGGGCTTGATGCCGTACTTGTGGGCTGCCTCCAGATTGACCTCGACCTCAACGATGGGTGTCGTGGTGGTGGCATTGATCCTCGGGTTCTGGACACCGCTGACGTTTTCGAGTGCCTTGCGGACCTCGTCGGCTTTTTCACGCAGAATCGGCAATTCCGTGCCGTAGACCCGGACGGCGAATCCCGGCTCCAGGCTGTTGCGCATCTCGCCGATCTTCTGCTGCGAGTAGTTCAGGACGTTGTGGGCGATGCCGGGGTAGCCCTGGACTACATTGCGGACCGATTGCTCCGTCTCACCGAAGTTGGCGTCCGGTGCAACCGACACCCACAGCTCAGCCGAGCTGTTGCCGACGACCTGGTCCGAGGTGATGGCGCGGCCGATATGGCCGCCGACACCCGAGACACCAGGCAAGGCGCGAAGCTCGTCGGAGGCCTTGGAGGCGACCCTGCGGACCTCGTCATTGGAGGTGCCGGCCATGGAGTCCCACTGAACCAGCAGGGTTCTGTCCGGCAGGGTGGGAACCACCGGCCGGTTCCCGAGCAGCTGGGATCCGGCGGCCAGGCCCAGCACCCCGATGACGGCTACAGCGGCCAGGCCGAGCGCCCGCCGGGAACGGGCACCTTCCAGCGCGCGGTCGTAGTAGGCCCGTGCTCGGCCGAACGCGGCAGATTCTGTCCTGGCGGAGGTCTCCCGGGGGAGCAGCAGGTGCGCGAGCACCGGAGTGACCGAGAGCCCGACCAGCAACGCCGCCGCGAGGGCCAGCGCCAGCGACCAGACAAGCGGCTGGAAGAAGGATCCGCCGATTCCGGTAACGAAGAGCGTCGGAATGAGGACGATGAGCATGACCAGCGACGCATGGAACAGCGGAGTGCGGATGCTCCGGGCGATGTTGCTGACACGGGACCGGAGCGTGGCCGCGGTTTCCCTGGGCTCGGCGACGAGCGGGCAGCGCCTTTGGGCCTGCACGTCTTCCACGATGTCACCGACGATCACAGAAATGCCGAGAATGATGCCGGCCAGGACCGTGACATTGAGTGTCGCGTTTTGCGCGAAAAGTACCACTGCCGCCGTCATGACGGTGGTCGTGATGGCCACGAGCGCAATCACGGCTACCCGCCAGGAACGGAACAGGAGCCAGAACAGCGCTACGGTAATCAAGAGACTGAGCAGCAGTGCCACGCCGAGCCCGTCCACGGAGTCCTGGATGGCGGAGGCCGGACGGAAGACGGACGTGTCCATCTGGATCCCGGTCAAGCCTGGTTCCATGTCCTTGAGGGCGGCCTCAATGTCCTTGGTGACCTGCAGGGCGCTCGTCCCGGGGAACTTTTCTATGACCAGCATGAGTCCGGCGTCCTGGCCGACGATTGCGTCGCCGATCAGGGGCTGGTGGTCCTCCTTGACCTGCGCGATATCGCCCAAGACCAATTTGGGATTCGTGTCCTCAACACTGACCTTTGCGAGGTCCGCGGGGGTGCGGATCGGAAGGACGTGCTGGATGCCCATCCGCTGGCTCGGTGACTCGATGAAGCCGCCGGTGCCCGGCGTGGACGACTCAAGGAAGCTCAAGGGCGAGACCCAGACGGCGTTGCCGGTCGTCTTGATGACCTGTTCCAGGGTGATTCCCTTGTCGCGCAGCTGCGTCGGGGTGACCTCCACCTGGAGCTGCTGCTCGCGCTGACCCCAGATGGATACATTGGCCACGCCCGGAATGCCGATCAGCCGCGGCTTGAGCTTCCAGCGGGCCAGTACCGACATCTCAATGCCGGAGAGCTGCTGTGAGTTCATCCTGACCATCAGCACGCGGCTGGTGGAGGACGTAGGCTGCATTATCAGCGGTGGAGCCGATACGTTCGGCAGCGCCACGGCCTGGGTCATCCTTTCCGCCACGAGTTGCCGGGCGCGCAGGAGATCCGTGCCGGGCTCAAAAACGAGTTGGATTGACGACAGCCCCGGTACGGATTTCGACCGGATCTCGTCCAGCCAGGCCACTCCATTAAGGAGATCGGCTTCCATCGGGGAGGTGATGAGCTGTTCAACTTCGACAGCAGAGAGGCCCAGGGCCTCGGTCTGGATCTCGATCTGCGCGGGTGCGAACTCGGGCATGGTGTCCACAGCAATATGTGGAACGTTTACCACGCCGAAAGCAATGAGTCCGGCCGCGAGCGCGAGAACCAGGATGCGGAATTGCATACTGAACCGGGTTACCCAGCCAAACATGGCTAACCCTTTTCCTGGTGGCTGCCGGCGGCATAGTTGCACACGGGCAGTTGGGTGATTTGTTGCAGGACAGAAATGCGCAAGAGATACATGACAGGCTCCTCAACCAGAGACCTTTTGCCAATCCCCCCAGAGATCTTGGGAGAATACTGTTCCTCTTCGCCCCCTTTTGGCAAGACGTCCGGAATTGCTGTGTCCGGCGGGTTTTCGGGCCACCGAACCCATCAAAGTGTTGTTTTTTTTCGGCCCCCCGCGGACTACGCGAAGGGAAGCAGGCGGATACTCGCGCCGACGCTAATTGCTACTTGAAAATTACTACCTGCTAATGTGAGGCGGCTACTTGGAGGGCCGCATAATTACTCGCCCCGACTTTAGGGGATAATAAAGTGAGTAGGGTCATTTTCCACGTGATGCATTTGTAACAATTTGAATTCGCGCCACGTCCGGGACCCGCCGCCGGCGCATCAGGGCCTCCCGGCGGGCCGCGGGAGCGCGGCACAGGCGGCGGGAGCGGCCCCCTGGGGCGGCGCATTCCGCCCGCGAACCTGCCGGAGGCGCTAAAGTAGTTCTATGCGTGCGATCCTTCTGCTTAGCTAGCCGCCCGGCATCCCGAGGAGAAATCGGATTGTCGAGCGGCGGCCCCTCCATGTCGAGGGGCTTTTGTGTGTCTGGGCCCTTTCCGGGCCGGCAACAGGGGATCAGGGGCCAGAGCGGGACAATGGGCCGCAGCACAACGGAGCAGCACAACAGAGCAGTACAGACTTGACGGTACAGACTTGACGGTAACCAGGCGTGAAGAACAGAAGAGGCCAGCAGTGAGCGTTCAGCCGGAGACAGAGACCGGAACAGCAGAAGTCGGAGCGGAAGGCCCCGGCGAGGGTGCCTACAGCTTTGCGGCGATGGAAGCCAAGTGGCCGCAGGTCTGGGAGGACCTCAAGGTCTTCACGCCCGTCGACGACGGTTCCAAGGAACGCCGCTACGTGCTGGACATGTTTCCCTATCCTTCCGGTGACCTCCACATGGGCCACGCCGAAGCGTTTGCGATGGGCGACGTCGTCGCACGTTACCTGCGCCAGCAGGGCTACGACGTGCTGCACCCGATCGGATGGGACTCCTTCGGGCTGCCCGCGGAAAACGCCGCGATCAAGCGCAACGCCCACCCGAGCGAGTGGACGTACGCCAACATCGAGACCCAGGCGGCGTCGTTCAAGCGCTACGCCATCTCCGCCGACTGGTCCCGCCGGATCCACACCTCGGACCCGGAGTACTACCGCTGGACGCAGTGGCTGTTCAAGCGCTTCTACGAGCGCGGCCTGGCGTACCGCAAGGATTCACCGGTCAACTGGTGCCCGAAGGACCAGACCGTCCTGGCCAACGAACAGGTGGTGAACGGGGCCTGCGAGCGGTGCGGCACTCCCGTCACCAAGAAGTCCCTGAACCAGTGGTACTTCAAGATCACCGAGTACGCCGACCGGCTGCTCGATGACATGGACGAGCTGCGCGGCCACTGGCCCGAACGGGTCCTGGCGATGCAGAAGAACTGGATCGGCCGCTCCGAGGGCGCGCACGTCCGCTTCGGGATCGAGGCCGACGGCGGCAAGCCCGCCAAGGACGTCACGGTCTTCACCACCCGCCCGGACACCCTGTACGGCGCCACGTTCTTCGTGGTCGCCGCCGATGCGCCGCTGGCCGTCGAACTGGTGACCGAAGAGCACGCAGCGGCCCTGGATGCGTACCGCGAACAGGTCACGGCACTCTCGGAAATCGAGCGCCAGTCCACCGAGCGGGAGAAGACCGGTGTCTTCACCGGCCGCTACGCCACCAACCCGCTGAACGGCGAAAAGCTGCCCGTCTGGGCGGCCGACTACGTCCTGGCCGACTACGGCACCGGAGCCATCATGGCGGTTCCGGCCCATGACCAGCGCGACCTCGACTTCGCCCGCACCTTCGGCCTGCCGGTCCGGGCGGTGCTGGATACCGGCGAGGAAGATCCCGCTGTCACCGGCACGGCGACCACGGGCGAGGGCACGCTGATCAACTCCGGCGCACTGGACGGACTGCCCAAGGCGGAAGCCATCCCGGCCGCCGTCGAGATCCTGCAACGCCAGGGCACGGGCGAGAAGTTCGTGAACTTCCGGCTGCGCGACTGGCTGCTGAGCCGGCAGCGCTTCTGGGGCACGCCCATCCCGATCATCCACTGCCCGGCCTGCGGCGAGGTCCCGGTTCCCGACGAGCAGCTGCCGGTTGAACTGCCGGCAGGACTGCGGGGCGAGGACCTGTCCCCGAAAGGCACGTCGCCACTGGCCGCCGCCGAGAGCTGGGTCAACGTCGAATGCCCGGACTGCCACGGCCCGGCCAAGCGGGACACGGACACCATGGACACCTTCGTGGATTCCTCCTGGTACTTCCTGCGCTTCGTCTCCCCGGAGTACACCGAAGGCCCCTTCGATCCCGCGAAGATCAACGACTGGATGCCGGTGGGCCAGTACGTCGGCGGCGTCGAACACGCCATCCTGCACCTGCTGTACGCGCGGTTCTTCACCAAGGTCATCCACGACCTGGGCCTGATCGAGGCCGACGAGCCCTTCCGTGCGCTGCTGAACCAGGGGCAGGTGCTCAACGGCGGCAAGGCCATGAGCAAGTCCCTCGGCAACGGCGTGGACCTGGGCGAACAGCTGGACAAGTTCGGCGTCGACGCGGTTCGCCTGACCATGATTTTCGCCTCACCGCCGGAGGACGACGTCGACTGGGCGGACGTCTCGCCGTCGGGTTCGGCGAAGTTCCTGGCCCGGGCCTGGCGGCTGGGGCAGGACGTCGCGAGCGAGCCCGGCGTCGACTTCGCCACCGGTGACCGGGCCCTGCGCACGGTCACCCACCGCACCATTGCCGACGCCGAAGCCCTGCTGGACCACAACAAGTTCAACGTGGTCGTGGCGAAGCTGATGGAGCTGGTCAACGCGACCCGCAAAACTATTGACGCAGGCACCGGGGCCGGCGGGGCGGATCCGGCCGTCCGCGAGGCCGTGGAGGCCGTCGCGGTCATCCTCAGCCTGTTCGCGCCCTACACGGCCGAGGACCTGTGGAACGTGCTGGGGCACCCCGCGTCGGTGGCCAACGCCGGCTGGCCCACGCACGACGAGGCACTCCTCGTGCAGGACACGGTGACCGCCGTCGTCCAGGTCCAGGGCAAGGTGCGCGACCGCCTGGAGGTACCGCCGGGCATCGGCGAGGACGAGCTGCGCGAACTGGCGCTGGCCTCGGAAAAGGTCCAGCGTGCGCTCGAGGGCCGGAGTATCCGCACCGTCATCGTGCGGGCGCCTAAACTGGTCAACATCGTCCCGGCATAGCCGGAAACGGCCACTGTAAAAAGACCGGCCACTGTAATAAGACCGGCCGCCGGTGCAAGCCGGCGGCCGGTTTAAACTGACACCAGGACAGCAGGAGGTGCTTCGTGCCCGACCGTGAGCCGGCAGGCTGGCCGTGGCTGCGGGAGCGCCTTCACCGGCTCCGCCAGGTCACGCGGCCCGGAGCTGCCCCCGAAACTGCGCCAGCCGCCGTCGTGCGGACCGCCGTGGTCACGGACTCCGCCGCCGCGCTGCCAGCCGACTGGGTCCGGGCCTGCACCGCCGACGGCCGGCTGACGGTGGTCCCGATGCCCGTCATGGTGGGCGCGGAAATCTACGGTGAGGGCGAGGACGACATCGCAGACACCATCGCCGTGGCCATGGCCTGTGGCCGGCCCGTCAAGACGTCACGCCCGTCCCCGGGACAGTTCGAACAGGCGTACTTGGCCGCACAGAAACGTGGCTACGATTCCGTGGTATCCATCCATATTTCCGGCGAGCTGTCCGGCACGGCCGAGTCCGCCCGTCTCGCGGCCGCCCGGGTCCGGATACCGGTGGAGGTCCTGGACTCGCGCACCGTCGGAATGGCCCAGGGGATGGGGGTCCAGAGCGCCGTGGTCGCGGCGGCGGACGGCAGGAGCGCGGCGGAGGTCCGGGTATTCGCCGAGGAACGGCTGGCCCGCACCAGGGTCTACTTCTACGTTCCCAGCCTGGAGCAGCTGCGCCATGGCGGGCGGATCGGCGCGGCGGCCTCGCTGTGGGGCACCGTGTTCTCGATCAAGCCCATCCTGGCGGTCGAGGACGGGAAGATCGTTCCGCTGGAAAAGGTCCGGTCCGCGGCCAAAGCCGTGGCCCGGCTGGAGGACATCGTCGCAGCCGACGCTGCCGCCAGGCCGGAGGGGCAGGCCCGCATCGCCGTCCACTATTTCGGCAACAGGGCCGAAGCCGAACGGCTCGCGGCACGCCTGGCCGTCTCGCTGCCCTGTTGTCCGGCGGCTCAGGCCAGTGACCTCCCGGCCGTGCTGGCCGCCCACGCCGGACTCGGTGTGCTGGCCGTGATCGTGGGGGAGAGCAGCACCCCGGCGCTTCCTCCGGCGTTATCCTCGGCACTTTCCACATAGAGCCGGCAGGGTGTGGGCACCCGAGCGGGGACTTCCTACCGTTGTTCTTATGTCACGCCGGAGCCTGCCTCGCCGGAATCAACCACGCCGGAAGCCGGGAGCTGAACTGCCCGCAGGCCTCACGGCTGCCCGGCACAGGCTGTCCGCAACGCTCGGCGGCCCTGAAGCCGCCGGGCGCCCGGCGGGTCTGCTGGACCTTCCACCGGCGGACGACGCCTTCGAAGATCAGCGCGGCGGAATGCCCTCGGCCGGAAGCGGGTTGCGGCGCCGCACCGGGCTGAGGTCAGCTGCCCTGCTGGGCGCGGTTGCGGCCGTGCTCGGCGGCTGGTTCTGGTGGCGCGCGGCCACCGGCGCGCCGGAGGTGGTCCCGCTCAGCGAGGTCTCTTCGGCCGGGGTCCAACAGCCGGACACGGGCCCCGGCGTCGAGGTTTCGCCTTCACAGAATAAAACGGGCGGGGAAGCGAAAGGAATTACGGTCCATGTGGCCGGTGCCGTGGCGAGACCGGGCGTGGTCGAGCTGCCGGCGGGAAGCCGGCTGCACGAAGCCATCGCCGCGGCGGGCGGCCCCACCGGGGCTGCGGCTCCGGACCGGCTCAATCTCGCCGCTGTGCTGGAAGACGGCCAGAAAATCGTCGTGCCCGAACTGGGGCAGCCCGATGCTTCGTCCGGCCAAGCCGCCGGTCCGGAAGGGTCCGGGAGTGCCGGAGCAGAAAGTGCCGACGGGAGTGCCGGAACAAACAGTGCCGACGGGAGTGTCGGAACAGGCGGCGGCAAGATCAACCTCAACACCGCAGGCGTCGAGGAACTCGGAACACTGCCTCGGGTCGGGCCGGTCCTGGCCCAGCGGATTGTGGACTGGCGCAAGCAGCACGGCCGCTTCCAGACGGTTGAGGAGCTGGATGCCGTCGACGGAGTGGGACCCAAGCTGCTGGAGACCCTGTTACCGCTGGTCCAGATCTGACATGGGAAGGCCGAGCCGCTGGCAACGCTACATCGATGCTGCCGTCGGCGGCCGTAAGGAGGCGGGGCATGAACCACCCGCACCAGCCCAAAGGGCCGTGTCCCGGGCGCGGGCACGGAACGGCTGGCAGACGGAACTCCGCACCTGGCTCTGGGACCGGCATGCCGGCGCTCCGGCCCCGGGCCGCTCCGTTCCAGGCCGCTCCGGGGCGGCGGTGCGCCGGACCGACCTGCGCCTGGTCCCGGCGGCGCTGCTGGTCTGGGCCACCACGGCTGCCGCAGGCTGGCTGGACCCCGCGGCGCTGGCGGCCCTCTGCAGCGTCCTGCTGGCAAGCTCCGGGGCGCTGCTGCTTCGGGCTGCCGGACAGGCCAGGCGCCTGGCTGACTCCCCGCAATCCTCCGGCGGGGGCAGGACCGCGCCACGGAGCTTGCTGGCGACGGCCGCCGTGGCGCTGCTGCTTTCCACCGTGGCCGGCGCCCACTCTGCCGTCGCGTCCGCCCAGCGCGACGACTCGGACATTGCCGGAGCTGTCGCCGCGCGCACCGCTGTCGTGGCAGAGCTCGTTGTCAGCGGCGCCCCACGGCGGCTCCAGACGCCGGGGAGGTCGGGACTCGCCGAGCGATGGGCGGTACCGGCCACGCTGCTCGCGATCAATTTCGATTCCCGCCGGGTCCGGGCCGAGGCCAGTCTGCTCGTGATGGGCGGCCCGGACTGGGAACACACCACGCCGGGCCAGCGGATCAGGACGACCGGAAAACTCAGGCCGGCCGGACCGGGCCAGACGGAGGCCGCCGTACTTTCGGCCTCCTCCGCCCCGCGCACGCTACAAGTCCCGGGGACCTTGCAGCAGGGTGCCCGATCGCTCCGCGAAGGCCTGGCCAGCGCAGCCGGCCACTTCGGCGGGGATGCCCGCGGCCTGCTGCCCGGGATGGTCACGGGCGACACCAGCGGGCTCGACCCTGAGCTGGACATCGCGATGAAGACGGTCGGGATGACCCACCTCACTGCCGTCAGCGGGGCCAACTGCAGCCTCATCCTGGGTGCGCTCCTGCTGGGTGCCCGCAGCCTCCGCCTTGGCCGGGTTGCGGCCGCGGTAGTGTGCCTGGCCGGACTGGGAATGTTCGTCCTGATGGTGGGGCCGGACGCCAGCGTCCTGCGTGCCGCCTTGATGGGTGCCATCGGCCTCGTTTCCCTGGCGGGCGGCAGGGCTGGACGCGGCCTCAGCTTCCTGTGCCTCGCCATCATCGGCCTGTTACTGGCGGACCCCGCATTGTCCACGAGTTTCGGGTTCCTGCTATCCGTGCTTGCCACGCTGGGCATTGTGGTGGCCGGCCGGCCCATCATGACGTGGCTGCCGCCAGCCGTGCCGCCCTGGGCGGCTGCCGGCCTTGCCGTGCCGCTGTCTGCGCAGACGTTCTGCGGTCCGGTGATCGTGCTGCTGCAGCCACAGTTCTCCAGTTATGCGTTTGCCGCCAATGTGGCAGCCGCAGCGCTGGTGGCGCCGGTTACGCTGCTGGGCACCGCCGCCGTCCCGCTCGTGCCGCTGGCCCCGGGGCTCGCAGCTGTACCGCTGGCGGTTGCGGCGGCCTTCGCGGCAGGGGTTGCCGGCATAGCCCGCTTCTTCGCCGGACTCCCCGGGGCCGTCCTGCCGTGGCCGGAAGGCCTCTTTGGCATGACGACGATGGGGATGTTCTCCGCGGCCGTCCTCACCTCGGTCTGGCTTGTCCTGCATCCCGCCGCAGTGGTCAGGCTGGCAGTCGCGGCGCACACGCGGACGGTGGCAATCATCGCCCGCCGGCAGGCCGGTCGACGCCGCCGGCGGGGGCCGCACGCGCCGGGCCGCCGCGGCTTGGCGCACCGGTCAGGCCGTGGCACGCTTAGAGTCTGCAAACGAACTTCCGGGAGGAAACACGAGTGGCTGCTGCCCAGACCCAACGCACCAGGACCGCTGCGCCGGGGACCGCCACCTGGCGCGATGTGACGCCGGCCGCCGTCGTGCTGGTCGGCGGTCCGGAGGACTATCTGGGCGCCCGCGCGATGGACCGCATCCGGTCACAGGTCCGCGCTGCCGCGCCCGACGTCGAAGTCACCCGGCTCAACGCCGGCAGCTACGAGCCGGGCTCCCTGGCCATGAATGTCAGCCCGTCCCTCTTCGGGGAGCAGAAGCTGATCGAGGTCGAGGGTCTCGAGGCCATGAACGATGCCTTCCTGGCCGACGCGCTGAAATACCTGGCGCGGCCCGAGCCTGACGCCGTACTGGTCCTCCGGCATGGTGGCGGGGTGCGCGGCAAGAAACTGCTGGACGCCATCAAGGCAGGCGGCTGGCCGGTGGTCGACTGCCAGCCGCTGAAGAAAGACGCCGACAAGATCGCCTTCGTCACCGGGGAGTTCAGGGCAGCGGCCCGACGCATTGATCCCGACGCCGTCCACGCCCTGGTCAATGCCGTCGGAGCGCACCTGGCCGAGCTGGCGGCAGCCTGCAGCCAGCTGATTGCCGACGCCGCCACGGGAGTGGACTCGGCCATGGTGGACCGTTACTACGGAGGCCGCGTCGAGGCCACCGCCTTCAAGGTCGCCGATGCTGCCCTTGCCGGGAATGCCCCGCTGGCGCTGTCCACGCTCAGGCATGCCCTGGCCACCGGGGCGGATCCCGTCCCGCTCGTGGCAGCGCTGGCATCAAAACTGCGCACCCTGGCCAAGGTTGCCGGCGCCCAGGGCTCGTCGGCACAGATTGCCAAGCAGCTGGGCATGCAGCCGTGGCTGGTCGAGCAGGCACAGCGCGAGGTCAGGCGCTGGACCCCCGGGGGACTGGTCCGGTCCATCCAGGTCACGGCCGAGGCGGACGCTCAGGTCAAGGGACTCTCACGGGACCCGGTCTACGCCGTGGAACACGCTGTCACGGTGATAGCGACGTCGGTCCGGCGCTGACGCTTCATTCACGGCGACGATCCCGTCAGGCAGCTGGCTGGGGAAAGTCACCGGGCGCTGGCCCAGGGCCCGATAACGAAAAATGTGCTCAGCCGAAACGTGCTCGACCGAAAATGCGCTTAACTGGAAGTGGCCGGCACCCTGGGGTGCCGGCCACAATCATCAGTTCAGTTGAACTGGAAACCTTAGAGCGCGTTGACCTTCTTGGAGATCGCGGACTTGCGGTTTGCTGCGTTGTTCTTGTGAAGAACACCCTTGCTGACAGCCTTGTCCAGCTTGCGGCCGGCAGCAACCAGTGCAGCAGCGGCGGCATCCTTGTCGGTGGACTCAACGGCGGTGTTGACGGCGCGGATGGCCGTCTTCAGCTCGGACTTGACTGCATTGTTACGCAGGCGAGCCTTCTCGTTGGTGAGGATGCGCTTCTTCTGGGACTTGATATTAGCCACGTGTGAACTCTCTTTTTCAATGCGGAAAATGGTCTAGAGGGCTTTCAGATTGGCCATTGACTGAGCGGCGTGGGGATACCTATGGCGACCAACCATATGTGGCCGTCGACCTGCACGGACACACAGCTGTCAATAATAGCAGAAGAGACGCCGCCGCCGTGGCGATTTCGCAGGCACAGTGCCTAGGACCAGCCGTGCCGTGTCCGCAAGGCCGTGGCGATCAGCCCGAACCGCCCGGCGTCCAGGATGGCTCCTTCCCGCCGGATGTCCGCAGGGTTGATCTGCAGGACGCGGTCCAGCTTTGCCTCGCTGGGGCGCCTCTGTGGGTCCCAGGGTCCCGTGCCGATGTCCACGTAGTCGTCCGCGCGGCGCGCGTCGGCGTCGTGGTCCCTGCTGGTCAGCATGAGCCCCAGCAGATGGCGGCCGTTGTTGCCCACCAGCAGCACCGGGCGGTCTTTGCCCTGCGAATAGTCCTCTTCATAGGGCACCCAGGTCCAGACGATCTCGCCCGGCTCGGGCAGGCCGTTGGGGGAGGGCGCGTAGCGGACCGCCGTGGTTCCGCGGAAATCACCGGGGTAGGTAGCGGAGAGGCCGACGGCGGTGCGGCCGGAAGCCGGGCGACCGGTGCCAGGCCGTTCCGGCCGCACCTTCGTCGCCGGCCTGCCGGGGCTCCGCGGTGCCGCGCCGCCAAGCCGGTCCAGGAGGCGCAGGGTGGTACGGACCGCGTTGCCGATCGAGCGAAAGTTCAAGGCCATGGGGAAACTGTACCGGCACCGCCCGGCGCAGCGGGGTGCCCGCCGACGGCAGGAATGCGCTCCGACGGCCCCGGACGTGGGAGACTAGGTTCAGATATGCGGCACCTCGCGGGATGGCACCACCATCCGCACGGGTCCGTGAAAGCCAATAGTCCAGCAGTACAGCCAACAGTAAGGACCCTGCGTGTCTCCCATGGCCCGCACCGCCCCGGTGCCCGCCGCAACAGATCCGGCCATCATCCGGAACTTCTGCATCATTGCGCACATTGACCACGGCAAATCCACGCTGGCGGACCGGATGCTCCAGTTCACCGGCGTCGTACAGTCCCGCGACATGAAGGCCCAGTATCTGGACCGCATGGACATTGAGCGCGAACGCGGCATCACCATCAAGTCCCAGGCCGTCCGCATGCCCTGGGAGCTGGAGGGCACCAGCTACGCCCTGAACATGATCGACACCCCCGGGCACGTTGACTTCACCTATGAGGTGTCACGTTCACTCGCCGCCTGCGAAGGCGCGGTGCTGCTCGTGGATGCGGCCCAGGGCATCGAGGCCCAGACTCTCGCCAATCTCTACCTGGCGATGGAAAACAACCTCACGATCATCCCGGTGCTGAACAAGATCGACCTCCCGGCCGCCCAGCCGGAGAAGTACGCGGCGGAACTGGCCAACCTGATCGGCGGCGATCCGGAGGACGTGCTGCGCGTCTCCGGCAAGACCGGCGCAGGCGTCGAGGTCCTGCTGGACAAGATCGTCCGCGACCTTCCCGCCCCGGTGGGCGACCCCAACGCCCCCGCACGTGCCATGATCTTCGACTCGGTCTATGACACCTACCGCGGCGTGGTCACCTACGTGCGTGTGGTAGACGGCATGCTGCACCCCCGCGAACGCATCCAGATGATGTCCACCCGCGCCACCCACGAACTCCTCGAGATCGGTGTCAGCTCTCCGGAGCCCACCCCGTCCAAGGGCCTCGGCGTCGGCGAAGTCGGCTACCTCATCACCGGTGTAAAGGACGTCCGCCTGTCCAAGGTCGGCGACACCGTCACCAACCTCGCCAAGCCGGCCACGGAATCCCTTGCCGGCTACGCGGATGCCAAGCCCATGGTCTTCTCCGGCCTGTATCCGTTGGACGGAACGGACTATCCGGCGCTCCGCGATGCGCTGGAGAAGCTGATGCTCAACGATGCCGCGCTCGTGTATGAGCCTGAGACGTCTGCCGCGCTGGGATTCGGCTTCCGGGTGGGTTTCCTCGGCCTGCTGCACCTGGAAATCACGCGGGAGCGGCTCGAACGCGAATATAACCTGGACCTGATCTCCACCGCCCCCAATGTGGAATACGAGGTGACGCTGGAGGACAAGAAGATCATCCACGTCACCAACCCCAGCGAGTATCCGAGCGGCAAGATCGCTGAAGTCCGCGAGCCGATGGTGTCCGCCACCATCCTTGCGCCGAACGAGTTTGTCGGCGCCATCATGGAGTTGTGCCAGAGCAGGCGCGGCGTGATGGGCGGCATGGACTATCTCTCCGAGGACCGGGTGGAAATCCGGTACCGCCTGCCGCTGGCCGAAATCGTCTTCGATTTCTTCGACATCCTCAAGTCCAGGACCCGTGGCTACGGGTCGCTGGACTGGAAGGCCGACGGCGAGCAGGTGGCCGATCTGGTCAAGGTGGACATCATGCTCCAGGGCGAGCAGGTTGATGCCTTCTCCGCCATCACGCACCGTGACAAGGCCTACGCCTACGGTGTGATGATGACTGGCAAGCTGCGCGAACTCATCCCGCGCCAGCAGTTCGAGGTGCCCATCCAGGCCGCCATCGGCTCCCGGATCATTGCCCGCGAAAGCATCCGCGCCATCCGCAAGGACGTCCTTGCCAAGTGCTACGGCGGTGACATCACCCGAAAGCGCAAGCTGCTGGAAAAGCAGAAGGAAGGCAAGAAGCGGATGAAGATGGTGGGCCGTGTGGAAGTGCCGCAGGAAGCGTTCATCGCCGCCCTGACCACGGACGAGTCCAAGGACAAGGCCAAGAAGTAGCGGTGCCGGATATGACTGTCCCCATGCAGGCGGGCCGGGCCCGTGCCTAGCGTTCTTCCCCTGGGCGACCCGGCTCCGCCGGACGGCCTCCTCCCGGCCCAGGCACTGGAGGGCGCCGCCGGGCGGGCCTTCGGGCTCTACGTGCACATCCCGTTCTGCGCCGTCCGCTGCGGTTACTGCGACTTCAACACCTACACCGCCACCGAGCTCGGCGGCGGCGCCTCGCAGGACGCCTACGCCAGCACGGCCATCTCGGAGGTCGACTTCGCCGCCGCGGCGCTACGGGACAGTGGCCTGCCCGCGAGGCCGCTCGGGACCGTCTTCTTTGGCGGCGGAACACCGACGCTGCTCCCCGCCGAGGATCTGGGCCGGATCCTGACCGCCGCCATCGCGGCGTGGGGTCTGCAGCCCGGGGCCGAGGTCACCACCGAAGCGAACCCGGACTCCGTCACGCCCGAATCCCTGCAGCTGCTGGCCGACGCCGGGTTCACCCGGGTTTCCTTTGGCATGCAGTCGGCCGTCCCGCATGTCCTGAAGGTGCTGGACCGCACCCACACGCCCAGCCGTGTCCCGCAGGTGGTCCAGTGGGCCCGGGAGGCGGGCCTCGCCGTGAGCCTGGACCTGATCTACGGCACCCCGGGGGAATCGCTCGAGGACTGGCGCTACTCGCTGGAGACTGCGCTGTCCTACGGACCCGACCACATCAGCGCCTACGCGCTGATCGTCGAGGAAGGCACCAAGCTCGCCGCCCAGATCCGCCGCGGCGAGGTGCCCGGAATCGACGACGACGACCACGCCGCCAAGTACGAGCTCGCGGACGAGCTCATCTCCGCTGCCGGCCTGGGCTGGTACGAGGTCAGCAACTGGGCGCGCACGCCGGAACAGGCCTGCCGCCACAACCTCGCCTACTGGCGGGGCGAGGACTGGTGGGGGATCGGTCCCGGGGCGCACTCGCATGTGGGTGGCGTCCGCTGGTGGAATGTGAAGCACCCCGCGGCCTACGCGAACCGGCTGGGTTCCGGGCTCTCGCCTGCTGCCGGACGGGAAACCCTCGACTCCGAGACCCGGAACGTGGAGCGCGTCATGCTGGAAGCCCGGCTGAGTACCGGGCTGGACATCCCGAGCCTGGGCGGCCTGGGGGACACCGGGCGGCACGCCGTGGCGGGGCTGATTGCCGACGGCCTGGTTGATCCGCTGGCGGCCTTCAAGGGCCGGCTGGTGTTGACGCTCAAGGGGCGGCTGCTCGCCGACGCCGTGGTCCGCCGGATCCTGCCTGACTGAGCAGACTAGCTGACCAGCCGGGCCGGGCAGACTTGCTGGGCTGCCGGGCTGGGGATGCCCCTACTTGATCCAGCGCAGGTTGAACTCATAGCGGTGCGGCTGGCCACGGTTGACATGGATGCCCGCGGCGACGGAGAAGCACGTGACGGCAATCCAGATCACGGTGGCGAGGACGGCAAACAGGTTTCCCACCACCGGCACGAAGACCAGCAGGTTCGCGAGCACGGCGGCGATCGTCGGGGGCAGCGTGAAGTTGAGGGCTTCCTTGGACTCCTGCGCCGTGAACGGGCCGCGGTCCTTGAAGATCAGGTAGATCAGCAGCGAAGGAACGCAGCCGAGGATGCCGCCAAAGTGCGCCAGCGTGGCCCACTGCCGGTCCTCGCTGGCCGTCAGGGGCAGCGCATTGGCGGGAACGCCATGATACGGGGGCTGGCCATGGCCGGCCTGATTGCCCGTGTGCTCGCGTGCGTCTTCTGCCACGGTTTAGTCCTTCGGATTGCTGTGATGCGTCGTTGCTGGAAGTTGTTGCCAGTAGTGCCGGAGCCGCGCAGGGTGCGCAGCCACCGCTCCAAGAATACGTGCTCGGACGCCGAATCGAGGATCGGGCCCTCAGGGAACCGTGAGGAAATCGATGACCTCTTCCACGCGGCCCAGCAGTGAGGCTTCCAGATCGGCGTAGTTGCGGACGGCGCCGAGGAGCTTCTGCCAGCCCAGACCGACATCCTCCTTGCTGCTGTGCGGCCAGCCGAAGGCCATCAGGATGCCGGTCTTCCAGTCCCCGCCCCGGGGGATGACCGGCCACTTCTCGATCCCCAGCACGGCGGGACGGATGGCCTGCCACACGTCCACGTACGGGTGCCCGGCAATCAGCACGTTCCCGGCCGCGCCGGGGGAGGACATCACGGCCTCGGCGATCCTGGACTCCTTGGAATCCGGGACCAGGTGGTCTACCAGGACGCCGAGCCGGCGTCCTGGGCCGGGCCGGAACGCGGCGACGGCGGCCGAGAGGTCATCGATGCCGTGCAGCGGCTCGACGACGATGCCCTCCACCCGGAGATCGTCACCCCAGACCTTCTCCACCAGCTCGGCGTCGTGCTTGCCTTCCACCCAGATCCGGCTGGCCTTGGCCACCTGCGCGCGCCGGCCCTCGACCCGGACCGAGCCGGAGGCGGTGCGGGTGCCTGCAGCGGCCGCAGCAGGCCGCGGGGCCGGCGGCATCAGCCGGATCGGCTGGCCCGCCAGGAGGAAGCCGAAGCCGAGCCGGAAGGACCGCGACTTGCCGCGGCGGTCCTCCAGGGCCACCACATGCATCCCGCCGGACTTCTCCACCCGGGTGACGGCCCCCACCCAGCCGGACTGCACGTCCTCGAGCACCATTCCGCGTTCCACGGGGACTTCGGGCAGCTGGGGCTTGGCGGGCGCGGACAGGTCCTGCGGGCCCCAGTTCTGGTATGACATCTGTTACACTGCCTTCTTTTACACTGCCTGGCGCTCGAAATGATACGGCGGGCTGTGCCCGAAAACCCCGGCCCCGGAAACGACGCCTGGAGCGAATCCAATGCTAACAACGCGGCGACTCATATTAGACTGGTTAGCACTTAGGCATGTCGAGTGCTAACCACGCCCCGTGCGGACCGCCTCCCGGGCGCGGCCGGACGGGCGGCACCGGATGCGGGACAGTCGATTGGAGGTGCGGCGTGAGCGAACCACGCAAGCTCGAAGTGCTGCGCGCCATCGTGGAGGACTATGTCCATTCGCGGGAACCCGTCGGCTCCAAAGCCCTCGTGGAACGGCACCATCTGGGCGTGTCCAGCGCCACCATCCGCAATGACATGGCCGCACTGGAAGATGAAGGCCTCATCACGGCGCCGCACACGAGTTCCGGAAGGATTCCCACGGACAAGGGCTACCGGCTGTTCGTGGACCAGATCTCCGCCGTCAAGCCGCTCTCCCCGGCGGAACGCCGGGCCATCCAGGCGCTGCTGGAGGGGTCCGATGACCTCGACGACGTCCTCGACCGGACGGTGCGGCTCCTGTCGCAGCTGACCAACCAGGTCGCCGTCGTGCAGTATCCGCATCTGAGCCGGGCCAAAGTGCGGCATATCGAATTTGTCCTGCTGGCGCCCCGGAAGGTGCTGGCGGTCCTGATCGCGGACACCGGCAAGGTGGAGCAACGGGTGATCGACGTCGGCCAGGACCTTCCGGAGGAGGCCGTCGCGGAACTGCGGTCACGGTTCCTGGGCAGCCTCTCCGGGACGCCGCTGAACCTGCTGCCGCAGCCGTTGCAGGCCGTGGTGGTCAGCTGCCCGCCGGCGCGGCGCAGCGCAGCGCAGGCACTGGCCAGGGGGCTCGAAGCCCTCGCCGCAAGCAGCCGCGAAGAGCGCATGGTCATGGCCGGGACAGCCAACCTTGCCCGGTCCAACGTGGACTTCCCGCTGAGCATCGGTCCCGTGCTGGAAGCACTCGAAGAGCAGGTGGTCATGCTGCGCCTGCTCAGCGACATGGCAGCGGACCCGCGCGGAGTGACTGTCAGCATCGGCCGGGAGAACCCGTACGACGGGCTCGCGGAGGCGTCGGTGGTGGCTACCGGCTACGGCCCGGACGCCACAGCCAAGGTCGGTGTGCTGGGTCCCACCCGGATGGACTATCCGACCACCATGGCCGCCGTCCGTGCGGTGGCCCGCTACCTTTCCAGGATCCTCGGGCCCTGACCGCCCAGGCAGCGGCCGCCGCGCCGCTGTTGGCCAGGCTTCTTGCCCCTAACAGCCAGGCTTCTTGCCCCTAACAGAAGTACAACCAGGAAGAGATACAAACTTTGAGCAGCCACTACGACGTTCTTGGAGTCTCCCGCGAAGCAACGGGGGAAGAGATCAAGAAGGCCTACCGCAAGCTTGCGCGGACCCTGCACCCGGACGTGAACCCCGGCGACGACGCGTCAGACCGTTTCAAGGCCGTCACGCACGCCTACGAGGTGCTCTCCGACCCGCAGAAACGCCGGGTCTACGACACCACCGGCAATGAGAACGGCACGGACAACGGCTTCGGCGGCGGCAGCTACGCCGGCCAGGGCTTCGCGTTCCAGGACATCTTCGAGACCTTCTTCGGCGCAGGCGGCCAGGCCGGTCCGGCGTCCCGGGTCCGCCGCGGCCAGGACGCGCTGATCAGCGTCCGGATCGAGCTCCGCGACGCGGTGTTCGGCGTGAACAAGAAGCTTGAGGTGGACACCGCCGTCACCTGCCCCACCTGTGACGGCTCCTGCTGCCGGCCGGGCACCCGCCCGGAGCGCTGTGACATCTGCGGCGGCAGCGGCCAGGTCCAGCGTGCCGTCCGCTCCATCCTGGGCCAGGTCATGACCACGGCTCCCTGCGGCAGCTGCGAAGGCTTCGGCACCGTGATCAAGGATCCCTGCAACGAGTGCGCCGGCCAGGGCCGGATCCGCAGCCGCCGGACCCTGACCGTCAAGGTCCCGGCCGGCGTCGCCACCGGCACCCGCATCCAGCTCTCCGGCCAGGGCGAGGCGGGTCCCGCCGGCGGACCCGCGGGCGACCTCTACGTGGAGATCCGGGTCAACAACGACGCCACCTACGTGCGCGACGGCGACGATCTGCACGCGAGCCTGAATATCCCGATGACCGCCGCCGCGCTCGGCACCGAGCTCACCCTCGATACCTTTGACGGGCAGCAGGAGATCGACGTCAAGGCTGGCACCCAGTCGGGCGAGGTCATCACCCTGCGCGGACTCGGCGTCACCCATCTGCGCGGCTACGGCCGCGGGGACCTCAAGGTCCACCTGCAGGTGGAGACCCCGGGCAAGCTCGACTCCGCCCAGGAGGACCTGCTCCGCCAGCTCGCGAAGCTGCGCGGGGAACAGTTCACCGAAGGGAAACTCGCGGCGAGCGGCGGGGTCTTCGCCAAGCTCCGGGACCGGCTCGGTAACCTGTAGCGGTGAGCAATCCGGTCTTCTTCACCGCCCCGGGAACACTGGACCAGCAGGTCCCCGGTTCCGCCTTCGTCCTTGACGGCGCCGAGGCCCGCCATGCGGTCACGGTGAAACGCCTCAGCGTCGGCGAACCGGTGGACATCGCCGACGGTGCCGGGAAGCGGCTCACGGGAACGGTGACGGCCGTCGCGCCCGGCGAACTGACGGTGGAGTGCGCCGAACTGACCGCGGAACCGCGGCCGGACATCCGGCTGGTCCTGGTGCAGGCCCTCGCCAAGGGCGACCGGGACGAGCTGGCGGCCGAAACCGCCACGGAGCTGGGGATCGACGCTGTCATCCCCTGGCAGGCGGAACGCTCGATCGTGCGCTGGAAAGCGGAGCGGGCGGCGAAGGCCCATGCAAAGTGGCAGTCCGTCGTGACGGCAGCCGCCAAGCAGGCACGCCGCGCCTGGATTCCGGAGGTCCGCTCCGCCGTCGACAGCGCCGGACTTCAGGCGGCTGTCGCCGCTGCAGGTCTCGCCATCATCCTGCACGAGGACGCCGTACGTCCCCTGCGGCAGGTGCTGGAGTCCTGGCAGGCGACGCCGGACGCGCCGGCCACACAGGCCAGCCGGCCGGCCCCAGACGCGCCGGACGCCGCCCGTGAGGTGTTGCTGATCGTGGGCCCGGAAGGCGGCATCAGCCCCCGTGAAGTGAGGAGGCTGTGCGACGCCGGCGCCGTCACCGCCCTGCTCGGCCACCACGTGCTGCGTTCGTCCACCGCCGGCCCCGCCGCGACCGTGCTGGCGAGCGACATCCTGGGCCGCTGGTAGCGGCAGGCCCTATTTAGCAGGCTCTATTTAACTGTGAAGCCGCGAGTGTCGACGTTGAGGTCCTGCGACGGGTTGCCGTCCTGCAGCTGGGAGACCTTGACCTCGTAGTTCCCGGGGCCCAGCTTCACCGAAAGGCTGAACAGTCCGGACTGGCCGGCGTCCGCGGAGGCCGGGGTGTTCCCGTTCAAGTAAGTCGTCTTGACGCTGCCGTCGACCCGCAGGATCTCCCAGCGGAGCTTCCCACCCGGAACGGTGCTCCGGCCGCTGACCTTGACAGCGCCTTCCTCCATCGAGGTGCCTTCCTGGGGGTCGATGATCCACACCGGGGCAACCATGCCGGAGCTGCGGGACGTAGGGGAACCGAGGCGGACATGATTGAAGGCGACATAGTCCGTGTGGCCGTCCACGAGCACCACCACCTGGATCTGCTGCCCGGAATCGATCAGGCCCGCGCTGGCACCGGCTGCCGTCGCGGTGTAGACAAGCTGCTGGATGGCGCGTTCGGCCATTGCCGCATCCACATTGGAGTTGAAGGCGTCATCCGAGAGGTCCACGGTGATGACGTTCTTCCCGGAAATGGAGGTGGCCAGTTTCTTTGGGTTCTGCCAGGGGGTGAAGAAGTCCGGATCGAGCGGCTTCTCGGACATCATCACCCGGAGCGCACGCGTCACGGGGTTGTCCTGGTCCGGAACGTCACGGAACTCACGGTAAAGGAACATGTTGTTATTGCTGCGGCCGATCCAGTAGACCGGGGCCTTGTTGGACGCCTGGGTTGTTTCCAGCGGGGCGCTGGTGGTCGGGGCGCCGGGGGAGGCCGGACTGGACAGCCGCTGCGAGGGGGCATTCGAGTTGGTGATACCGGGTTGGGGGGTGGCCACGCAGCCGGACAGGACAAGCGCCGCGGGCAGCACCAGCAGCAACATGCCGGGGCGAATGCGCCCGACTGTCGACGTCTGGCTGGTGCCACGCTGCCTGATAGCTGCTTCCTTTCCTGTTCCATCGGTCTCCGGGCCTGCCCTCGCCATGTCCGCCGAGACGGCCGGAAGCACTGCTCCCGGGGCGGCCGATTCCCAGCATGGCATATGGTCCACGCGCAGGACCGGGGTTTGGGCCCGGGTCCCGGAACTGCAACGGGAACGATATGAGGCCGATACAAAGTTGATACCTAATGTCGGAATTCGCGGCTCGACGGCGGCCCAATCGCGGCCCAATGGCGGCCCGCCGCGGCGTGCAGCGTCCTGCGCTGGCGTAAGATGGAAGGACCCGGAGAGACCGGAACCAGAAGGCGAGCACGCTGTTGGCGAGCACCGCCGTCGGGCCGGATCAGCGGGACAGATCAATTCCGAACTGGAGGGGACCAGAGGCCCGCGGGCCAACACCATGACTGAAGCAGCGAACGGCAAAGCCCGGATCAGCGCCGCAAGGCGCCCCGCAGGCGAATTTCCACACTCCCTCCCAGGGTTGCGGACGGAGGTGGTCCTGTTCGACAACTCCGACCAGATGGTTCAGTCCCTCGGCAGTCATGACGAAGCCCTGCGTTTCATTGAGAGCCAGTTCCCGGCCGTGGACTTCCATGTCCGTGGCAACGAGCTCTCGATCAGCGGGTCGTCCGCCGATGTGCCCCGGATCATGCGTCTGCTCAACGAGGTGCGCGGCCTCGTCGCCCGGGGCACGGTTATCACCCCCGCCGTGCTGCAGCAGCTCGTGTCGCTGCTCCGGAGCCAGTCCCTGCAGAACCCGGTTGACGTCCTCACGCACAACATCCTCTCCAGCCGCGGAAAGACCATCCGCCCGAAGACCCTGAATCAAAAGAACTACGTGGACGCCATCGACGCGAACACTGTGATCTTCGGGATCGGTCCCGCCGGCACCGGCAAGACGTACCTGGCCATGGCCAAGGCCGTCCAGGCGCTGCAGCAGAAGGAAGTCAGCCGCATCATCCTGACGCGTCCGGCCGTCGAGGCGGGGGAACGGCTCGGCTTCCTGCCCGGCACCCTCAGTGACAAGATCGACCCTTACCTGCGGCCGCTCTATGACGCCCTGCACGACATGATGGACCCCGAGTCCATCCCGCGGCTGATGGCCGCCGGCACCATCGAGGTCGCCCCGCTGGCGTACATGCGCGGACGCACCCTCAACGACGCCTTCATCATCCTGGACGAGGCGCAAAACACCACGCCCGAGCAGATGAAGATGTTCCTCACCCGGCTTGGCTTCGGTTCCAAGATGGTGGTCACCGGTGACGTCACCCAGGTGGACCTGCCGTTCGGGACCCGCTCCGGCCTGCGGATCGTCGAAGAGATCCTGCAGGGCATCGAGGACGTCAACTTCACGGTTCTGGACTCGTCCGACGTCGTCCGCCACCGTCTGGTGGGCGACATCGTCAATGCGTACAGCATCTGGGACGACATCCAGAGAAACCGGGTCAAGCAGTCCGTCGCCCGGGAAAAGCGGGGAGGGCACGCATGAGCATCGAAGTCAACAACGAATCCGGCGTGGCCGTCGACGAATCCCAGCTGGTCTCGCTCTCCCGGTTCATCTTCGAACGGCTCTTCATCCACCCGCAGGCGGAGCTGTCCATCCTGCTGGTGGATGAACCCGCCATGGAGAAGCTGCACATCGAACTGATGGACGAACCCGGCCCCACCGACGTGCTGTCCGTCCCCATGGACGAACTCACCCCGGGCACCCCGGACAAGCCGACGCCGCAGGGCATGCTCGGCGACATTGCCATTTGCCCGCAGGTGGCCCAGATCCAGGCGAAGGACGCCGGCCACTCCACCCAGGACGAAATGCTGCTGCTCACTACGCACGGCATCCTGCACCTGCTCGGCTATGACCACGCCGAACCGGAGGAGAAGGAAGAAATGTTCGGCCTCCAGCGCGAACTGCTCTCCGCCTTCACCGGCAAAGAGGCCCCGTCAGAGACGATTCAGTGACCCCACTGATCCTTGCCGGCATGGCGCTGGTGTTCCTCAGCTTTGCCGCTCTGCTCACCGCCGCCGAGTCTGCCTTCAGTTACCTCCCCCGGCACGACGCCGAAGCGGCCATCCTGGAGAGCCGCGGCACGGCGCTGAAGCGCATCATGGCGCAGCCTGTGGCGCACATGCGTGCCCTCCGGTTCTGGCGGATCTGGTTCGAAATGGCCTCCGCCGTCGCCGTGACGGTGCTGCTGCACAGCCTGTTGGACAACGTCTGGCTGTCCGGGCTGGCGGCCACCGGCATCATGGCGCTCATCGGCTTCGTGATCGTCGGGGTGTCCCCGCGGCAGCTCGGACGGGTCCACTCCGCCGCCCTGGTCCGCTTCACGGCCCCGCTCATCCGCTGGCTCTGCGGTGTGCTCGGCCCCATCCCGGGCTGGCTGGTCACGCTGGGCAGCGCGGTGGCCCCCGGGGCGCCGGCGGACAACGAGGCCTTCTTCAGCGAAGAGGAATTCCGTGAACTCGTGGACCGCGCCTCCGAGTCCGACGTCATCGAGGACAACGAGGCCGAACTGATCCAGTCGGTATTCGACTTCGGCGACACCCTGGTCCGCTCGGTCATGGTCCCGCGGACTGACATCCTCTGCATCGACTCGGGCTCCAGCCTGCACCGGGCGATGTCGTTGTTCCTGCGCTCGGGGTATTCGCGCATTCCCGTCATCGGCGAGAACACGGACCAGATCCTCGGCATCGTGTACCTCAAGGACGTGGCCGCGGTGCTCCATAACCTCGGCCCGGGGGAGGAACCCCCGGTCGTGGACGAACTGGCCCGGGAGGTCCGCTACGTTCCCGATTCCAAACCGGTCAGCGAGCTGCTGCGCGAACTCCAGAAAGAGTCGACGCACGTCGCGATCGTGATCGACGAATACGGCGGAACCGCCGGACTGGTCACCCTCGAGGACCTCATCGAGGAGATCGTCGGCGAGATCGTGGACGAGTACGACACCGAAAGCGCGGAGGCTGTGGAGCTGGGCGACGGCAGTTACCGGGTCAGCGCCCGCATGAGCATCGAGGACCTCGGCGAACTGTTCGACCTCGAGCTCGACGACGACGAAGTGGACACCGTGGGCGGGCTGCTCGCCAAGGCGCTCGGACGGGTGCCGATCGTCGGCAGCACCGTCGCGGTCCACGGGCTGTCCCTCCGCGCGGACCGGCTCGAGGGCCGGCGGAACCGGGTCAGCCACATCATTGCGGCGGCCGTTCCAAAGGAAGAAACTGACCTTGAAGAGCTTCTCGACAAGGCCGCACCAAACCAACAGGGAGTACCACGTGAGCAAGCAGAATAAGTCCGACGGCGAAGCAGCCTACGGCGGCTATCGCGCCGGTTTCTCGGTGCTGGTGGGCCGGCCCAACGCCGGCAAATCCACGCTCACCAACGCCCTGGTCGGCAAGAAGGTCGCCATCACTTCGGCCAAGCCCCAGACGACCCGGCACACCATCCGCGGCATTGTCCACCGGGATGACGCCCAGCTGATCCTTGTGGACACCCCGGGCCTGCACCGGCCGCGCACGCTGCTCGGCAAGCGCCTCAACGAGCTCGTCGCCGACACCCTCGCCGAGGTCGACGCGATCGGCTTCTGCCTTCCGGCCAACGAGAAGATCGGCCCCGGTGACAAGTTCATCGCCGCGCAGCTGGCCGCCGTCGGCAACAAGCCGATCATTGCGATCGTGACGAAGGCAGACACGGTGGACCGCCAGGGCCTCACCGAGCAGCTCCTGGCAGTCGCCGCCCTGGGCCGTGAGGTCCTGGGCGAGGAGGGCTGGAAGGACATCGTTCCGGTCTCCGCGACGGACGGCTTCCAGGTCGGAACCGTGGCCGACGTACTGATCAGCCACATGCCGGCGTCGCCCCCGCTGTACCCCGACGGGCACCTGACGGACGAGCCGGAAGCGGTCATGGTTGCCGAACTCATCCGCGAAGCCGCGCTCGAAGGCGTCCGGGACGAGCTGCCGCACTCGCTGGCTGTCGTCGTCGACGAAATCGTGCCCCGTGAAGGCCGGCCCGAGGACAGCCCGTTCCTGGACGTCCGGGTCAACCTGTACGTCGAACGGCCCTCGCAGAAGGCCATCATCATCGGCAAGGGCGGGGCGCGGCTCCGCGAAGTCGGCACCACGGCACGCAAGGGGATCGAGGCGTTGCTGGGCACCCGGATCTACCTCGACCTGCACGTCAAGGTCGCGAAAGACTGGCAGCGGGATCCCAAGCAGCTGGTGAAACTCGGTTTCTGAGCCGGGCTCCCGAGAGGGGTGTCCGGCGGGGCCGCCACTCCCATGGCATCGGCCATCGGGCTTTTCCCAGATACGGACACTAAAATAGGCGGACTCCCGTTCGTAAAGGAAGGCTCAACAAGTGGCTCGACCCCGCCCAGACCGTGCAGACGGCATCCAACCGCCGGTTCGGTCAGCCGGTGCTGCCCGGCACTCGGATGATCCCGCCGTCGGCCCGGCCCGGCACCTGGGTGCGCCCCGGCGGCTGCCGGCCTGGCTGAAAATCGGCACCGCCGTCGTCGCCGTCCTCCTCGTGGGCGTCATAGCCTTCGGCGCCTACTGGGTCATCCGGCTGGAGGGAAACATCTCGAAGGCCTCGCTGAGTGCGGGGAGTTCCAAGACCGAGGCCGCGGTGAACGACTCCCACGACAGGATGCAGATCCTGATCCTTGGCTCGGACACACGCGACGGCAAGAACGCGCAGTACGGCACCGCCGATGACTCCACGGGCTACGGGCACTCGGACGTCATGATGCTGATGGACATCTCGGCCGACAACAAACGCGTGAACGTCGTCAGCTTCCCCCGTGACCTGCTGGTGGACATCCCCAAATGCACCGACCAGAAGACCAAGGCCGTGTATCCCGCGCAGAAGAACGTCATGATCAACGCGGCGATGTCGGAAGCCGGAATCGGCTGCGCCGTCGACACGGTCAACAAGATCACCGGCCTGGAGGTTGACCACTTCATGATGGCCGACTTCAACGCGGTCAAAGAACTCTCCAACGCCGTCGGCGGCGTCGATGTCTGCATCAGCGACGCGGTGTACGACCCCGATTCGAAGCTCCGGCTCCCCAAGGGCACCTCCACGGTGCAGGGCGAGCAGGCACTGGCCTTCGTGCGGACCAGGCACGCCTTCGGCGACGGCGGCGACCTCGGCCGGGTTAAGGCGCAGCAGAGCTTTCTGTCCTCGCTGACCCGGAAGATCAAGGCGGACGGCACGCTCACCAACCCTTCCCGGATGCTGGGCATCGCCGATGCGATCACCAAGAACCTCACGATCGACGAGGGACTGGCCTCCATCCCGACGCTGCTGACCGTGGGCAACCGGCTGAAGGATATCGACGTCGGGAAGGTCGCGTTTGTTGCCGTGCCGACCGAGCCGGCCGCCAGTGACGAGAACAGGCTGCAGCTGGCGGAGCCTGGCGCGTCCCAGCTCTTTGCCGCGATGCGCAAGAACGTGGACCTCACCGACCCGACGGGGGCGGCCGGCGCCTCCGCCAGCCCGAGCGCCAGTGCGGCACCCACTGCCACCGAGACGACCCCGGCTTACGACAAGACTCTGCAGCCCGTCGCTGTAGCCAACGGCTCGGGGGTTCCGGCCCGGACCCAGGAGATCCTGCAGTCTCTGACGGCCGGCGGCTTCACCCAGCTGGCTCAGCTCGCGGCCAGGCCCGCCGCCACCACCGGCGTCTACTACGGCGCGGGGTTCGCCGATGTGGCCGCGGACGTTGCCGCGCTGCTGGGGATTCCGGCCAGCCAGGTCGCCCCGGTCGCCGGCGTCACGGGCGTCCAGGTCTACCTGGGCAGTGACCTCGTCGGCGGCACGGCCACCGGGGACGCCCAGGTGGCTCTGCCGCCGGACATCGTCAACCAGACGGCCGGGGACACCGTGTGCCAGCAGGCCAATCCGTTCCTGATCACCCGCTGACGCAGGCCCACACCTGGGGCGAAGGGCCGGCCTGCGCCAGTCATCCCGCCGGCAGGTGCCCCGGACCGTTCCGGAAACGTAAGGACTCTCGTCTTGCGCCGCTCCGCCCATGGGTCCTTAATGGGTTCCATGAGCAGGGATCGTTCTGCGACGGCTGCATTGTCTGCCCCATTTGAGACGGTGGACGGCCGGCTGGCCCGCGGAGGGATCTTCGTGCTCCGGGCCGGGGTGGCGTTGCTGTGGATCCAAAACGTCGCCTGGAAAGTACCGCCGGATTTCGGCGAACGCGGGAACACCGGACTCTATCTATTCACCCGCTTCGCCGTTGACTACCCCGTGTTTCCCCCTTTCACATGGTTCATTCAACAGATAGTGCTGCCCGCTTTCCCGTTGTTCGGGTGGATGACCCTTCTTGTCGAAGCGGGCCTGGGCGCGTTCCTGCTCATCGGTCTCGCCACCCGCTTCTGGGCGGTCGTCGGAGTGGTCCAGTCGCTGGCGATCACCCTGTCCGTCCTCAACGCCCCGAATGAATGGCACTGGGCGTACTATCTGATGATCCTGGCCCACACAGCCATTTTTGCCACCGCGGCCGGGCGCGCCTACGGGGTCGACGGAGTCCTCCGGCCCCGCTGGGTGGAATCCACCGGACGCTTCGAAAAACTCCTCGCGAGGCTCTCATGACCGGGCGCCACTTCGATCAACCCGTGCTCGCCCTGGGCGAGGCCGCACTCCTGAGCTCTGCGTTCACCTTCTCCAGCGGTGGACCGGCTCAGCTCGAGTTCATCCACATCCGGGGGGCGGGACTTGTCCTGCTCCTTATCCTCGGAGTTGCCGCGGTGATCGCCGGGATCCTGCGCGTGGGCGTCCTGGCGGTCGCGTCCGGGGCAGGATTCGTGGCGGCCGCGTTGCTTCAGCTGCTGCAGGCTGGCCAGAGCGTCAACTGGCTCGCCGGCGACGGTTCCACCGTGGCACTTATGGGAGGCCTGGGGATCGGACTGCTTGCCGTGACGCTGACGCCGCGCCCTTCATCTGCCGCGCATCCCTCTACTGCCGAGGACAGGACTACGAATGATCAATCTGACCGAGCGGCTTGAACCGGTAATCGCCATTGCCGGCGCCAACGCCCACGACGTTGACGCGGCCGCCCGGTTCCCCGCCGAGGCCGTGGTGGCCCTGCGCGAATCCGGGTTACTCGGCCTGACCCTGCCGCAGGAAGCCGGTGGCCTTGGCGGCGGCCCGCACGAACTGGTCAAAGTCCTGAGCGCCCTCGCCGGTGCCTGCGGTTCAACAGCCATGATCTACCTCATGCACATTAGCGCCGCGATGCCCGTGGCGGCCGCACCGCCACCGGGGTCGCCCGGTCTGGTGGCCGACATGGCCAGCGGCCGGGTCCTCGGGTCGCTGGCATTCTCCGAAGCAGGGTCCCGGTCGCATTTCTGGGCGCCCGTTTCGCAGGCAGGCCAGAACGGTGCAGGCATAGTGCTCAACGCGCGTAAGAGCTGGGTGACCTCGGCAGGACACGCTGACGTCTACATCGTCTCCACCCGGACCGCCGCCGCGGACACCGTGGACCTGTTCGCGATCCCGGCCGGCTATCCGGGCGTCGAGGTGGCCGGCGCGTGGCGGGGCATGGGATTGCGGGGCAATGCCTCGACGCCGATGACCTTTGTGGTCGAAGTGCCGGAGGACACGCGGCTGGGCGTCGCGGGCGGCGGAATGGACCTGATGCTGCAGACGGTGCTGCCGTGGTTCAACCTGGGCAACGCATCCGTGTCGGTGGGGCTGGCGCGCGCCGCCGTCGAAGCAGCGATCCGGCACACCAGCGCCGCCCGCCTCGAACACCTTGACGAAAGCTTGTCCGCGCTGCCGACCATCCGCGCCCGGCTGGCGAAAATGTCGATCGAACTGGCCGTCACAACGGCCTACCTGCATCAGACCGCGGGCCGGATTGCCGAGCCACAGGAGGACACGATGCTGCATGTGCTGGGCGTCAAGGCAGCGGCCAACGACGCGGCCCTCAGTATCACCGATGCCGCGATGCGCGTCTGTGGCGGTGCGGCGTTCTCCGAGCATCTTCAGATTGACCGTTACTTCCGCGATGCCAGGGCCGGCCACGTGATGGCCCCGACGGCCGACGTGCTGTACGACTTCTACGGGAGGGCGATTACCGGCCAGCCGCTGTTCGACAGTCCCTCCGCCGCGGTGAAGGAGCCGGCGTGAGCGCCCCAATGATGGTGGGCTCGGTGGCCTACACACCTACCGTGGTCACCGTCTGGGAGGGGATCCGGGACTACTTCGCCGGGACGCCGGCCGAGATGGATTTCGTGCTGTTCTCCAACTACGGACGCCAGGTGGACGCACTGCTGGAGGGCACCATCGACATCGCCTGGAACACCAACCTGGCGTGGGTGCGTACCGTCGCACAGACCCAGGGCGGGTGCCGCGCGTTGGCCATGCGGGACACTGACGCCGTCTTCCGGACCGTCTTCGTGACCCGTGCCGGTTCCGGCATGTCAGGGCTGGCGGACCTGCGAGGGCGGCGGCTGGCACTGGGCTCGCGGGACTCCGCCCAGGCTGCGATCCTGCCAGTCCATTTCCTAACCCAGGCCGGGCTCGGCGATGGAACGGTGGACCTGTTGCGCCTGGACAGCGATGTCGGAAAGCACGGCGACACGGGCCGCAGCGAACTGGATGCCCTCCGGGCCGTGTTGGATGACAGCGCCGACGCCGCCGCGATCGGCATCAACACCTGGGAGGCAATTGGACGCGACGAGTTGATGCCCGGGGCCTTCGAGGTGTTGTGGGCGTCGCCCGTTTACAGCCACTGCAACTTCACGGCGCTGCCCGCGCTCTCGGAGGAACGTGCCTCGGCCTGGGTCGAGCACCTGTTCGCGATGGACTGGGACAACCCGTCGCACCGTCCGATCCTGGAATTGGAAGGACTCCGTCGCTGGGTGGTCCCCCGGTTGGAAGGCTACGAGGTATTGTTCGACGCCGTCCACGAGCAAAGGATCGGGTCTCGATGGTAAATCCCGTCGTCATACTGGAACTCCTGGAACGGATCGCCGGCGTGCCCGGCGGCTCCACTGTCACCGTGCCGCTTGGGCCGGGTGACCAGGACGAGGCAACGCATACAGTGGCCGCCTGGTGCGCCCGGACCGGCAACGAACTCGTTGACGTCCGCGACGGTAATGTCACTGTCCGGCGCGGCCGCGCCCCCGACCCGCTCGCAGGAGTGCAGGACGGGCGGCTGCCCGGGACCCGGCTGTGGATGTACACGAACTTCGATTGCAACTTGGCCTGCGACTATTGTTGCGCCAGGTCCTCACCACAGACCGCCCGGCGCGCCCTCGGTATCGACCGCATCCGCCGGCTGGCGGCGGAGGCTGTTGAATCGGGCGTGAGCGAGCTCATCCTGACCGGCGGTGAGCCATTCCTGCTGCCGGACCTCGACGAGCTCGTCGCCGTCTGCACGGCGGCGCTCCCGACCACGTTACTGACGAACGGGATGCTCTTCCGCGGGCACCGTCTCGAACGGCTGCGCCGGATGGACCGCAGCAGGCTCACGCTGCAAATCAGCCTTGACTCCGCCACTCCGGAGGGTCACGATAGCCACCGCGGCAAAGGATCGTGGGAGCGCGCCGTTGCCGGGATCCGGATTGCCCAGGACGAGGGCTTCCGGGTGAGGGTCGCGGCGACGCTGCCTGCCGCTCAAAGCCACGAACTCGAGCCGTTCCACGAGTTCCTCGACTCGCTCGGTATCGACCCCTTTGACCAGGTCATCCGGGCGCTGGCCCACCGCGGCAACGCCGACGCGGGCATCGAGTTAACGGTTGAATCGTTGATCCCCGAAGTCACTGTGACCGCCGAGGGCGTCTATTGGCACCCGATCGGAGCCGACGACTCAGACCAGCTGGTCACTGCGGAGATCTTCCCCTTGGCCACGGCGAT
The DNA here is from genome assembly GCF_040546335.1 of Arthrobacter sp. UYEF20. Taxonomy (NCBI): domain Bacteria; kingdom Bacillati; phylum Actinomycetota; class Actinomycetes; order Micrococcales; family Micrococcaceae; genus Arthrobacter; species Arthrobacter sp. UYEF20. The sequence continues at coordinate 132,973 of NZ_JBEPNP010000005.1, forward strand.
CGACGAGGTGCGCCGACGGTACGCAGACCAGCGGGCCCGCGCCTACGCCGCCAGCCAATGGTTTCCCTGCGCCTGAGCGCCCCCGACACGAATCAGCAACAGACATCACCAGATGCTGACGCGCTCCGCCGGCGGCATCCACATGCCGTCCTGCTCCGCGGTGCCGAAGGCCACGTGGAACGCGTCGAGATTCTTGCTGATCTGGTTGGTGCGGAACTCGTTGGGGGAGTGCGGGTCTGTCGCGAGCCGGCGGACCGCTTCCTCGGTCCGCATGACCTGCCGCCAGCCCGCGGCCCAGGACGCAAAGAACCGCCGGGCCCCGGTGAAGCCGTCCAGCACGGGCGGCTCCTGGCCGTCGAGGCTGATCAGGTACGCCTTGTAGGCGATCGTCAGGCCGCCGAGGTCGCCGATGTTCTCGCCCAGGGTCAGTTTTCCGTTGACGTTGTGGCCGGGAGCGGCGCTCGGGGAGAGCACCTCGAACTGGGCCACGAGCTTCGAGGTCAGCGCCTCGAACGCGCTGCGGTCATCCTCGGTCCACCAGTTCCGGAGCAGTCCGCTGCCGTCGTACTGGGAGCCCTGGTCATCGAAACCGTGGCCGATCTCGTGGCCGATCACCGCCCCGATGCCGCCGTAATTGACGGCGTCGTCAGCCTCGGCGGTGAAGAACGGCGGCTGCAGGATGGCGGCCGGGAACACGATCTCGTTGAGCAGCGGGTGGTAGTAGGCGTTGACGGTCTGCGGCGTCATGAGCCACTTCTCGCGGTCCACGGGTTGGCCCACTTCGTCCAGGTGGCGGTCGACGTCGGCGCTGTGGGCGCGCTCCACATTGCCGAGCAGGTCGGCCGGATCGATTTCTACCGCCGAGTAGTCGATCCATTTGTCCGGGTAGCCGATCTTGGCCCGGAAGGAGTCGAGCTTCTTGAGCGCCTCCTGCTTCGTTTCCGCGCCCATCCAGGCCAACCCGGTGATGGACTGACGGTACGCCTCGATCAGGTTCGCGACGAGCGACTGCATGCGGGCCTTGTGGGCCTCCGGGAAGTGCCGGGCGACGTAGATCTGGCCGACAGCCTCGCCGAGTCCGGCCTCGACGACGGCGACGCCGCGCTTCCAGCGGTCCTTGTTGCGCGGCGTGCCGCTGAGGGTGGTCCCGTAGAAGGCGAAGCTGGCGTCGACGAACGCGGATGACAGGTACGGGGCGGCGGCGCTGACGACGCGCATGGCGAGCCATTCCTGCCAGCTGGCCAACGGCACCGTCTCCAGCAGGGAGGCCGTCCCGGCGAAGAAGTCCGGGGTGCTCATCACGAGTTCGGCGCGCTTGTCCGGCGCGATGCCGGCGGCATCGAACCAGTCCCCGAGCAGCGGGAAGAGCTGTGCCGCCTCTTCGGCCGACTTCAGGTTGTAGGTCTTTTGCGGATCGCGCATGGTGACGTTGTCCCAGTGGTGTGACGCCAGGGCGGTTTCCAGCTCCACCACCCGGCCGGACGCGGCCTCCGGATCGGCGACGCCGGCCAGATCGAACATGGCCTTCACATGCCCGCGGTAGGACTGGACCATCGGCGCGAACTTCTCTTCGCGGTAGTAGGACTCGTCCGGCAGGCCCAGCCCGCCCTGGCCGGTGTACAGCAGGACCCGGTCGGGGTTGCCGGCGTCGGGAGCGGGATAGATGTAGAAGAGGCCGCCCACATCGGCGCGGAACAGGCGTCCGGCCAGCGCCACCAGGCCGGCGGTGGACTCCGTGGCAAACACCTCGGCAAGCCGCTGCCGGATCGGGTCCAGGCCCTTGGCCTCCACCGCGGCCTCGTCCATGAAGCTGTTGTACAGCCCGCCGATCTTCCGCTCGATCCCGGTGGCTTCCCCGCCGCGGGCGGCGGCATCCTCAATGATCTCCTTCACCGCAAGCTCCGAACCGTCACGCAGGGCCGTGAATGTGCCCTCCAGCGGCCGGTCATCCGGAATAGCCGTGTTCTTCAGCCAGGTGCCGTTGACGTGCAGGTACAGGTCGTCCTGCGGCCGCACGGTGGAGTCGAGATTGGACAGGGCGATCCCCGAAAGTGGCACGGATGCTCCTTTGAGAGGCAGCCTGACCGGGGTTGGCGCCGGTACAGGGTCTGCATGGTGGACGTTGCGGAGGTATGGCTCCTTCATCTTACGCACGCGTGTTACTGTGAAATGGTGCGCGCAGAACTGCTCCTTCTTAGCTGCCGCGGCGAGGCTTCAGACGCTATCTAGCGCAAGGCCCACCCTCGCTGCGGAGTTTGTGTTGCCCGGCCACCCTTTCACCAGGAACCACAGAAAAGGCCCCGATAGTAATGCGAAACGCACAGAAACCCTCAGGAATGCCGGTCCACCGCTACGTCCCCTTCCAGGACCTGATCACGGTCGAACTGCCGGACCGCACCTGGCCCGACCAGGTCATCACGAAGGCCCCCCGCTGGTGCGCGGTTGACCTGCGTGACGGCAACCAGGCCCTGATCGACCCCATGAGCCCCGCCCGCAAGATGAAGATGTTCGAGCTGCTGGTCCGGATGGGCTACAAGGAGATCGAAGTCGGCTTCCCGTCCGCCTCGCAGACCGACTTCGATTTTGTCCGGCAGCTGATCGAGGGCAACCACATCCCCGATGACGTCACCATCCAGGTGCTGACCCAGGCCCGCGAGCACCTGATCGAGCGGACCTACGAGTCCCTGGTCGGTGCCAAGCAGGCCATCGTGCACCTGTACAACTCGACGTCGGTCCTGCAGCGCCGGGTGGTCTTCAACCAGGACGAGGACGGCATCCTCGACATCGCCCTGCAGGGGGCCCGGCTGTGCAAGAAGTACGAGGAAACCCTCGCCGACACGCGCATCACCTATGAGTACTCGCCGGAATCCTTCACCGGGACCGAACTCGCATACGCCGTCCGCGTCTGCAACGCCATCGCCGACGTGTTTGAGGCGTCCGCCGACAGCCAGGTCATCATCAACCTGCCGGCCACCGTCGAAATGGCAACACCGAACGTCTACGCCGACTCCATCGAGTGGATGAGCCGCAACCTGCACCCGCGTGAGGGAATCATCCTGTCACTGCACCCGCACAATGACCGCGGCACCGGCGTCGCGGCCGCCGAACTGGGCTACCTGGCCGGGGCGGACCGGATCGAAGGCTGCCTCTTCGGCAACGGCGAGCGGACCGGCAACGTGGACCTGGTGACGGTGGGCCTGAACATGTTCGTCCAGGGCATCGACCCGATGATCGATTTCTCCGACATCGACGAAATCCGCCGCACCGTGGAGTACTGCAACCAGCTGCCGGTGGCCGAGCGCACCCCCTACGGCGGCGACCTCGTCTTCACGGCCTTCTCCGGATCGCACCAGGACGCGATCAAGAAGGGCCTGGAAGCCCTCGAGAAGGATGCCGCGGCCGCCGGCAAGGAGGTCGCCGACTACGCCTGGCAGGTCCCGTACCTGCCGGTCGATCCGAAGGACCTCGGCCGCAGCTATGAGGCCGTCATCCGGGTCAACTCCCAGTCGGGCAAGGGCGGCGTGGCCTATCTGCTGAAGAACGAGCACAATCTGGACCTGCCGCGGCGCGCCCAGATCGAATTCTCCGGTGTCATCCAGAAGCAGACGGACACGGTCGGCGGCGAGGTCAGCGGCGCCCAGCTGTGGCAGGTCTTCCAGGACGAATACCTGCCCTCCGCGGCTGCAGGCACGCAGTGGGGACGCTACGCTCTCGGGGCCATCAGCACCGAAACGGACGAGGACGGGGCGATGACCCTGACCGCCTCGCTCAAGGTCGACGGCACCCAGGTCCGCCGCACCGGCACCGGCAACGGCCCCATCGCGGCCCTGCTGAGCATCCTGCGCCAGGACGGCGTCGACGTCCGCGTGCTGGACTACAGCGAGCACGCCCTGTCCGAGGGCGGCAGCGCCCTGGCCGCAGCCTATGTCGAATGCGCCGTGGGGGAGCGCGTGCTGTGGGGTGTCGGGATCGACGCGAACACCAGCACGGCTTCGCTCAAGGCCGTCATCTCGGCCGTGAACCGGGCCATCCGGGACGCCCGCGCCTAGGCTGTTCTGCACTGTTCAGCACGCCGTTCTTCACTGCGCCGCCGGATCATCCGGCGGCGCAGTGTCGTTCGACCAAAATAGAGTGCGAAGATTAACCGTGGCCCAACCATCTTCCTTTGCAGCCCGCGCCTACCGCGATGACGCCGTCGTGCTGCGTACCCACAAGCTGGGCGAGGCGGACCGCATCATCACCCTGCTGACCAAGCACCACGGCCAGATCCGCGCCGTGGCCAAGGGGGTCCGCCGCACCAGCAGCCGCTTCGGTGCCCGGCTCGAGCCGTTCATGGTGGCGGACCTGCAGCTGATTTCCGGCCGCAGCCTGGACATCGTCACCCAGGCCGTCGCGAAGGGCGCGTATGGCAGCAACATCGCCGCGGACTACGGCAGTTACACGGTGGCCGCCGCGATGACGGAGACCGCGGAAAAGCTCACCGACGTCGACGGCGAATCCGGCACCGCCCAGTACAACCTGCTGGTGGGTGCCCTGGCCTCGCTGAGCCGCGGCGACCACACCCCTGAACTGATCCTGGATTCGTACCTGCTGCGCGCCCTGTCCACCGGCGGCTGGGCGCCGAGCTTCACCGGCTGCGCACGGTGCGGGGCCCCCGGGCCGCACAACGCGTTCTCTGCACCGCTCGGCGGCATGGTCTGCGCCGAGTGCCGGCCGCCGGGTTCCCCGGCTCCCGCCGCGGAGACTGTCCTGCTGCTCGGCGCCCTGCTGACCGGGGACTGGACGACGGCGGACGCATCCCTGTCGCTGCACCGCCGCGAAGCCGCCGGCCTGGTGGCGAGCTACCTGCAATGGCATCTGGAACGTGTCCTGAAATCCCTCAAACATGTGGAGCGAAGTTAACTGTGGTGTTGGGCAGGAGCGTCGGAAAGAACCCGGCGAAGAAGAACGGACCGGTCCGGCCGCGGAGCACCCCGGTGGTGGCACCGTACCCGCACCCCTCGGGCGCGGCGCCTCCGGCCATCCCGGCGGAATTCATACCGCGGCACGTCGCGATCGTGATGGACGGCAACGGCCGCTGGGCGAACCAGCGTGGGCTGCCGCGGATCGAAGGCCACAAGGCGGGGGAACCGGCCCTGCTGGACGTGATGGCGGGGGCCATCGAGCTCGGCATCGAACATGTCAGCGTCTATGCCTTCTCCACCGAAAACTGGCGCCGTTCCCCGGAGGAAGTCCGCTTCCTGATGGGGTTTAACAAGGACGTGCTGCGACGGCAACGGAACCAGCTGGATGAATGGGGCGTCCGGATCCGCTGGTCCGGCAGGCGTCCGAGGCTCTGGGGCTCGGTCATCCGGGAGCTTGAAGAGGCCGAGGACTACACCCGCGGCAACAGCACCTGCACTTTGAACATGTGTGTTAACTACGGCGGCCGTGCCGAGATCGCCGACGCCGTTTCCGCCATTGCCGAGGAGGTCGCCGCCGGACGCCTCAGGCCGGGAGCCATTACCGAGAAGACCATCCAGAAGTACCTCGATGAGCCAGACCTCCCGGACGTCGACCTGTTCCTGCGCAGCTCCGGTGAACAGCGGCTGTCCAACTTCATGCTCTGGCAGTCGGCCTACGCCGAGTTCGTCTTCCTGGACACGCTCTGGCCCGACGTGGACCGGCGCACGCTGTGGGACGCCGTCGAGATCTATGCCCAGCGGGACCGCCGCTACGGCGGAGCGGTCGACGCCGCGGCCCCGGGCGCGGGCGGCCCGGGCGCCTAGTCCTTTTCGCGTCGCGGCCCGCGGTGCGATCATTCCGCCCGGCCGTCGTCCAGGACATAGGCCTGGATCCACCGGGCCAGCCGGGCGTACGCATCCTTGCGGACGCGCGGCGCGGAGAGGAACACATCGTGCAGCGCCCCGTCGATCCGCTCCAGCGTCACGGTGCGGCCCAGGCCCAGCGCGCGGAGGGCGATCATGTTGACATCCAGGACCGCATCGGTGCTCCGCATGGACTCCTTCCAGAACATCCCGTTGGCGCTGGCACCGGAGATCATAACCAGGATGGGGATCTCGATCTTCAGGCCTCGTGCCACCCGGGCCTGGCCGGCGAGCACGGCGCTGAGCCAGCCGGCGCGGACGGGAAAGGCATGCGGAGGCCGGTACTTGTCATCCAGGCTCCACTCGCCCTCGGCCGCGCTGCTGATGCTGCGCCAATAGAATGCCCGCTCCGGGAGCCGGATCACGGACTCCGGCCGGAACCTGGCAAGCGGGCCCACCACGGTCCGGGTCGCACGCCGGACGGCAGGGCTGCCATGCATCTCCAGCCACGGGCTGTCCAGGATCAACTGCGAAGCCAGTCCCGGGTGGCGGCTCGCCCAGAGCGCGGCAATCAGGCCGCCGGTCGAGTGCCCCATCAGCGTCACGGACGGCGGGTCCGCGCCCTCGGGCCGGAGCGATCCGATGATGCGAAACGCCGCGGTGATCTCGGCGTCGTAGTCCGCGAGGTCGGCGACATAGCCGCCGGGGGCGTCCGGGCGCAGGCTCCGTCCGTGGTTGTGCATATCGATCGCGAAGAACTGGAAGCCTCTGCCGGTCCAGAATTCAGCGAGCTCCGCGTTGAAGAAGTAATCGCTCCAGCCATGCAGGAACAGCACAGCCCGTGCAGGACCGCGGCCCGGTTGCAGGTGCCGCACCAGCGTGGCGGTCCGTTCGATGCCGTCCGCGCCTGCCGCTTGGAAGGCGCAGGCCTCGAAATCGGCTCCGAGGATGTCGGTCTGCCAGTCAGGGTCGCTGGTCATGGCTTCATGCTAGCGCCCGGAAGCGTGCCGGTTTGGTCTGGACCGCTGGAACGGGAAAACTAGAGCCATGCGCGCATATCCGACATTCTTCCGGCTGGCCTTCTCATGGATGGACGCCGAACGCGCCCACAAAATCGGGTTCCGGGCCATACGCCTCGTCCACAGCTGCGGAGCCGGACGGGTGCTGCAGAAGTTCACCGCCCCGGCGGCCTCGCTGCGGACCCAGGCGTTCGGCCTGACCTTCCCCTCGCCGTTCGGGCTGGCCGCCGGCTTCGACAAAGAAGGCCACGGCATCGAGGCCCTCACCGAGCTCGGCTTCGGCCACATTGAAGTCGGCACCATCACCGGCCAGCCCCAGCCCGGAAACCCCGCTCCGCGGCTCTTCCGCCTCGTCGAGGACCGGGCGGTGATCAACCGGATGGGCTTCAACAACGACGGCGCCGCCGCGGTGGCGCCGCGTCTGAAGTCCGCCCGGGCCGCCCTGCAGCGCCGCCATCCCGGCATCCGCCCGGTGATCGGTGTCAACATCGGCAAGAGCAAGGCGGTGGAGCTGGAGGATGCGGTGGCGGACTATCTCGTCAGCGCCCGCAGCCTCGCGCCCGCCGCGGACTACCTCGTGGTCAACGTCAGTTCCCCGAACACCCCCGGCCTGCGCCTGCTGCAGGATGTGGAGACGCTGCGCCCCCTGCTGACGGCGGTGGGGGAGGAAGCGGACAAGGCGGCCGGCCGCCATGTGCCGCTGCTCGTCAAGATCGCACCGGACCTCAGCAACGAGGACATCGACGACGTCGCCCGGCTGGCGCTGGACCTGAACCTGGACGGCATCATCGCCACCAATACGACCATCGCCCGCACCGGGCTGGCCTCAAGCCCCGACAAGGTCGGAGCCTGCGGCGCCGGCGGGCTCTCCGGGGCCCCGCTGAAGACGCGTTCGCTCGAAGTGCTGGCACGGCTCAAGGCAGCAACCGGCGGGGCGCTGACGCTCGTGTCGGTGGGCGGCGTCGAAACGGCGCAGGACGTCCAGCAGCGGCTCGACGCCGGGGCCACCCTCGTCCAGGGTTACACGGCGTTCCTCTACGAAGGCCCTTTCTGGGCCGCCCACATCAACCGGCTGCTCGCAAAGCACCCGTCCCGGCGATAGGCGCCTGGCACGTCATGGTCCGGAGTCCGTGGTCCGGGGTCCGGACACGAAGAAGCCCCGGCAGTCCGGCTGCCGGGGCTTCTTGATGAGGAATATCAGGCGGGGAACTCGCCGCGCTTGACCTGGGGCTTGGGCAGCCGCAGGCGGCGGAACTGCAGGGAGCGCATGGAGCCGTACCAGACCGTGCCGCGTTCGGTCTCGCCGAACTTCTCGGACAGCCGCTTCTTGAGCTTCCTGGAGAGGATGAAGACGTCCACGAAGACCGCCAGGAACATCACCCAAAAACCGCCCAGGACGTAGATCATCTGCTCGCTGGAAGCGGGCACGAGGAGTGAGACGACAACGAACACGAGGGCACCGAACATGAGGTACTCGCCGAGGCTGAAGCGCGCGTCCACGTAGTCGCGGGCAAAACGCTTCTGCGGGCCCTTGTCCCGAAGCGGCAGGAATTTTTCGTCCCCGGTATCCATGGCCTGCCGCATCTTGAGCCGCTGGTCCTGGATCGCCACGCGTTCGGCCGCCTTGGAGGCCTTGCGGTCCTCCGGCACGAGCGGCCGCTTGCGGGCGGCCACCTGCGCGCTGCGCTTGGGCGTGGGTGCGCCCTTGCCGATGGCGGCGTCCCGAGCTGTGGCCGCGGCCGCCTGCTGGTCAACTGTCTGCTGCGCCGAAGGCGCTTCTTTTTTACGTCCAAACACCCCTACAGAATACCCCGCGGTTGCCGGCGCGGGACCCAGCCCACACGCCCCGGGACGGCTGAGGCGCTGTTTATGGTGATCCTCGGCACCGGTAGTGTTTCCGCCATGACTTCATCACCCGCGGGGAACCCGCAAACCGCCACCGGCCCGATCGGAAACTTCGACGCCGAGGCCCTCCGCCAGGCCGTCGCGGAATCGTTCGACGCCACGATCAGCCAACTGAAGGAACTCGTTGCCATCCCGGGCATCGCGTGGCCCAGTTTCGATCCGGCCCCGCTGAACGCCAGCGCCGACGCTGTCGCCGCCCTGGTCCGGGCGGCCGGCTTCGACGACGTCCGGATCCTGCGCTGCGCCAAGGAGGACGGCACCCCCGGCGGCCCCGCGGTGGTCGCCCGCCGTCCTGCCGCCGAAGGCAAGCCGACCATCCTGCTGTACGCGCACCACGATGTACAGCCCACGGGCGATCTGGCGCTGTGGGACACGGAGCCGTTCACCGCCGTCGAACGCGAGGGCCGGCTGTACGGCCGGGGCGCCGCGGACGACAAGGCCGGGATCCTGGCCCACATCGCGGCCTACTCGGCCGTGACCCGGGTCCTGGGTGACGATCTGGGCCTGGGCGTGACGTTCTTCTTCGAAGGCGAGGAGGAAGCCGGCTCCCCGACGTTCCGGTCCTTCCTTGAAACCCACCGCGAGCTGCTGCGGGCCGACGTGATCGTCGTGGCCGACTCCAGCAACTGGAAGGTGGGCATTCCCGCCCTCACCACGAGCCTGCGTGGACTGGTGGACGGCACTATCGAGGTCAGGGTCCTGGACCACGCGGTCCACTCCGGTATGTTCGGCGGCCCCGTGCTGGACGCCCCGACCCTGCTCGCCCGCCTGATCGCCACCCTGCACGACGCCGACGGTAGCGTCGCGGTCGCCGGTCTGGTCAGCCGCGACGGCGTCACCGTGGACCTGACCGAAGCCGAATTCCGTGCCGACGCCTCCGTGCTCGACGGCGTCAGACTTGCCGGCACCGGCAGCATCGCCTCCCGGTTGTGGACCAAACCCGCCCTGTCCATCATCGGCTTCGACGCCCCCGCGGTGGACATCGCCTCCAACACCCTGTTGCCGCGGGCGCGCGCCAAGTTCAGCCTGCGGCTCGCCCCCGGCCAGGATCCCGCGGAAGCCATGGACGCCGTGCGGAAGCACGTTGAGGCCAACGCGCCTTTCGGCGCCCACGTGGTTTTCACCCCGGGGGAGAGCGGCAATGCCTTCCTGACGGATACCTCGTCCAAAGCCGCCAGCGTCGCCATGTGGGCTCTTGGCGAGGCCTGGGGCGTGCCGGCGGTTGAAATGGGGATCGGCGGTTCCATTCCCTTTATCGCCGACCTGACCGAGCTCTACCCGGACGTGCAGATCCTGGTCACCGGCGTGGAGGATCCCGACTCACGCGCCCACAGCGCCAACGAATCCCTCCACCTCGGAGACTTCCGGAACGCGGTCATTGCCGAAGCGTTCCTGCTGGCCAGCCTGAATGCGGAGGGACTGGCCTGAGCTGCCTGCCCTCCCAGCCCTTGCGGGGAACAGCCAGCCGGCTGGGATGGTTACGTCAGGAGTTAGAGCTACAGGTCTGATCGACGTAGCATGTAGCTATAGCCCATACCGTTCAAGTTAGGGGCGGGCACCGCGCAAACGGAGCCGCCACCACCGTCGTCAGAAGGTAGGCCATGAGCACTACAACCAATGAAAACAGCGCCGACACCACCGCCATTGCGGGACAGGAACTGGCCGCCCACGAGGTCAAGCTGACCGACGTTGCCGCCGGCAAGGTCCGCAGCCTGCTCGAGCAGGAAGGCCGCACCGATCTGCGCCTCCGCGTTGCCGTGCAGCCGGGCGGTTGCTCCGGCCTGATCTACCAGCTCTACTTCGACGAGCGGCTCCTGGACGGAGACGCGGTCCGTGACTATGACGGCGTCGAAGTCGTCGTGGACAAGATGAGCGTCCCCTACCTCAGCGGGGCCAGCATCGACTTCGAGGACACCATCTCCAAGCAGGGCTTCACGATTGACAACCCGAATGCCGGCGGCTCCTGCGCCTGCGGGGATTCCTTCCACTAAGGTCTCAGGCCGGGCAACCAGCCCGGCCTTTGTGCCGTCTGGGAGGCATTCGTGGGGCCCGGCAAAAAGGTCCCGACGCACGGCGCGGACATGTGGGCGAAAACTCCTGGGGAGCGGTAAGCTCTACACCGAGTAGTAAAACTTTTAGTGTGCCCGGAACGCCATCGGCGGCCGGGCGACAGCAACAAGTAGGAAGGGCCGTCTGTGAGTTCGCAGAACCGAACCGGCAGCCGACGCAAACAGATCACTACGATCACTGGCTTGGCACTAGCCGGCGCGTTGGCATTGACTGGATGTTCACCAGAGGTACAGAAAGGGTGGTTGCCCACCGAGCGTGGCACCACCAATCACACTGACCGCATCATGGACCTCTGGGTCAACTCATGGATTGCCGCGCTGGTCGTCGGCATCATTACCTGGGGTTTGATGATCTGGTGCATCGTCGCTTACCGGCGGCGCAAGGGCACCGTAGGTTTCCCCCGCCAGAACAGCTTCAACCTGCCGCTTGAGGTCTTCTATCTGACGATCCCGCTGTTCATGGTCCTGGTGTTCTTCTACTTCACCGACCGGGACCAGCAGGCGATCGACAACCGCGCCCAGCCCGCCGACGTCGTAGTGGACGTCCGCGGCAAGCAGTGGTCCTGGGACTTCAACTACAAAAAGGGCGACGTCATCACCGGAGACGTCCACGAGGCCGGCGTCCAGGCGCACCTCACCGGCAACGATGTGGACAAGGAAAAGCTGCCCACGCTGTACCTTCCGGTGAACAAGTCGGTTGACCTCGAGCTCAACGCCCGCGACGTCATCCACTCCTTCTGGGTTCCTGCCTTCCTGCAGAAGCGGGACATGATCCCTGGCAAGACCAACTACATCAGGTTCACCCCCACCAAAGAGGGCACCTACGACGGCAAATGCGCCGAACTCTGTGGCGAATACCACTCCGAAATGCTGTTCCGCGTGAAGGTTGTCTCCGAATCGGAGTTCATGACGCATCTGGACAAGCTGCGCCAGGACGGCAACACCGGCCTGCTCGGTGAAGAGTACGACCGCAACCCGGCCCCGGCCGAAACCAAGTAAGGGGAGCGACGTGGCAACCACCTATTCTCAGCCCACCGGGATCCTTGGTGCTCCCGTGGTACCGAAGTCCAAGGGGCGCATCGTCGTCAACTGGATCACCTCCACCGACCACAAGACCATCGGGTACATGTACCTGATTGCGTCCTTTGTGTTCTTCTGCTTCGGCGGGGTCATGGCGCTGCTGATCCGCGCCGAGCTGTTCGAGCCCGGAATGCAGATCCTGCAGACCAAAGAGCAGTACAACCAGTTGTTCACCATGCACGGCACCGTCATGCTGCTCATGTTCGCGACGCCGCTGTTCGCAGGCTTCACCAACGTCATCATGCCGCTGCAGATCGGCGCACCGGACGTCGCCTTCCCGCGGCTGAACGCGCTGGCCTTCTGGTTCTTCCTCTTCGGCTCCACCATCGCCGTCGCCGGCTTCATCACCCCGCAGGGTGCGGCGTCGTTCGGCTGGACCGCCTACGCGCCACTGTCCAACACGACCTTCAGCCCCGGCGTGGGCGGTGACCTCTGGACGTTCGGCCTGGCCCTCTCCGGCTTCGGCACCATTCTCGGCGCGGTCAACTTCATCACCACCATCATCTGCATGCGCGCCCCGGGCATGACCATGTGGCGCATGCCGATCTTCACCTGGAACGCGCTGGTGACATCCATTCTGGTCCTGATGGCGTTCCCGCCGTTTGCCGCCGCACTGTTCGCCCTCGGTGCCGACCGCCGCTTCGGCGCCCACATCTTCGACCCCGAAAATGGCGGCGCCGTGCTCTGGCAGCACCTTTTCTGGTTCTTCGGCCACCCGGAGGTGTACATCATCGCCCTGCCGTTCTTCGGCATCGTCTCCGAGATCTTCCCGGTCTTCAGCCGCAAGCCGATCTTCGGCTACAAGGGCCTGGTGTACGCGACGATTTCCATCGCCGCCCTGTCCGTGACTGTGTGGGCCCACCACATGTACGTCACCGGCTCCGTGCTGCTGCCGTTCTTCTCGTTCATGACGATGCTGATTGCCGTCCCAACCGGGGTGAAGTTCTTCAACTGGATCGGCACCATGTGGCGGGGATCGATCACCTTCGAAACCCCGATGCTCTGGAGCATCGGCTTCCTCGCTACGTTCCTCTTCGGCGGCCTGACAGGCATCATCCTGGCCTCCCCGCCGCTGGACTTCCACGTCTCCGACACCTACTTCGTGGTGGCACACTTCCACTACGTGGTCTTCGGCACCGTGGTGTTCGCCATGTTCGCCGGATTCTACTTCTGGTGGCCCAAATGGACCGGCAAGATGCTCAACGAGCGCCTCGGCAAGATCCACTTCTGGATGCTGTTCCTGGGCTTCCACGCCACGTTCCTGATCCAGCACTGGCTCGGCGTCAGCGGCATGCCCCGCCGCTACGCGGACTACATGCCGCAGGACAACTTCACCTGGATGAACCAGTTCTCCACCTACGGTTCATTCCTCCTGGGCGCTTCGCTGATCCCGTTCTTCTGGAACGTCTACATCACCTGGCGCAGCAACGAACGAGTGGAAGTGGACGACCCGTGGGGCTTCGGCGCCTCGCTTGAATGGGCAACCTCGTGCCCGCCCCCGCGTCACAACTTCACCTCGCTGCCGCGGATCCGCTCGGAACGTCCTGCCCTGGACCTGCACCACCCCGAGCTCTCCCAGTTCTACACCGTCGATTCTCCTGCCCCGGCAGCAGCAGCGCTCGGTAACGCCGACCAGAAGGACGCTGCCCAGTGAAGATCGAATCAAGGATTTTTGGACTCGGAGTCTTCTTCTTCGTCCCGGTGGCCCTCGTCTACGGCTTCTTGACGAAATGGTCTGAATGGGTTGGAATCCTCGGTGTGCTGCTTGTCGGCGGCCTCGCCGGCATGATCGGCGCGTACCTCGGCTTCACCGGCAAACGCGTCGGGATGCGCCCCGAGGACCGCAACGATGCCGAGATCCACGAAGGCGCCGGCGAACAGGGTCACTTCAGCCCGTGGAGCTGGTGGCCGATGGTCCTGGGTCTGTCCTGCGCCACCGGCTTCCTCGGCTTGGCCTTGGGGTTTTGGCTCGTGTTCATCGCCGGTGGCATGGCAGTCGTGGCCCTGATCGGCTGGGTCTACGAGTACAGCCGCGGTGACCACGCGCACTAACGCCGTGTAGGCACTGCCGCGAACAACGACGGCGGGCCCCACCTTTTGGTGGGGCCCGCCGTCGTCTGCGTTCCGCGGGGGACTCTGCCGGACCGGCAGCTTCCCCGAGAGGTATGGAGGGTCCCGGAGGCTCTCAGCGCGCCTGTGCAGACTCGAGCAGGAGCCGCAAGCCCTCCAAGGCGTCCTCGGCCTCGGCGAGGCTGTAACGGGCAGGGATCGCGTCCGGCGCAACGGCGAGTTCGACTTCGCAGCCGCAGGAGAAATCCTCGATCATGACCTCCAGCAGTGAGCGGGCATCAACGCCCGGCTTGCCGTTCTTGCTGATGGTGACCGGAAGCCCCGTTTCCGTAACGGCCCGGACAAACACCGCCGCCGGCCGGGCGTGCAGGCCGATGGCCGCCTGGACGATTGCCTTTCGTACTGGCAACGGGACTCCTTCGTTTCTGGCGGGTGTGATTTAAGCCTAGCCGGGGGGTGCCGCAGCGGGCGAACCGGGAATGCGGTGGTCTAGACCTGATACCTGGGTGGCCTACGCTTAATGCATGTACGAAAGCACCAGGCGGAGCCATGGGATCTAACGCATCGGCCATGGCGGGCGAGATTGACCGTCACAGCGGCTCCCCGATCTATGTCCAGCTCCGGGAAATCCTCCGGGCCCACATCGCGAAGGCGTGTCCGCCCGGCTCGGCGTTGCCGTCCGAGCGGGACCTCGCCGAACGCTTCGGGCTGGCACGGATGACGGTGCGCCAGGCCATCGATGCCCTCGTGGGGGAAGAGGTCATTGAGCGCGTCGTGGGCCTGGGTACCTTTGTCCGAAAGCCCAAGCTGGACCTGCAGGTCAAGCTGACCTCCTACAGCGAGGAAATGCAGCGCCGCGGCATGGTCCCGGCGGCCAAGGTGCTTAGCTTTGAACAGATCGGGGCAAGCGCCTTCCTGGCCCGCGAACTGCAGCTGGAGGAGGGGACGCCGCTGGTACGGTTCCGCCGCCTGCTGCTGGCCGACAACGAGCCGATGAGCGTGGACGAGAACTTCATCCCGGCACACCGGGTGCCCGGCCTGCTTGATGGCGAACCGCCCACCTCGCTCTACAACGTGCTGAGCGAGCGCTACGGCCTAGTGATGGAGTGGGGCGAGGACATGATCGAGGCAACCGCGGCCTCACCGTCCACGGCAAGGCTGCTGAATGTCGACGTGGGTTCGCCGCTGCTGAAGATCCAGCGCCACGCCTTTGTGGCACGGGCCATGGTGGACTACTCGGTGTCCTACTACCGGGCTGACCGCTACAAGCTCTGGGTGCCCCTGCAGCGGCCCGGGGTCCGGCCGACGCGCAACTACGCCTCGGGGTACCGTCCATAAAGGGGTAACGCGGGGGTCACGTCGCGCCCATCCCGATAGGGATCAAGAGTCAGAAGTGACCACGGGGGTGCTGTTTGCGGTGTGCTGTTCTTGGGGTACAGGAAAGGCCCGGTCCTGGCGGGCCGGGCCTTTCTGCGCTATGCCTTGGATCTAGTGGCTGAGGGTCTTCTGCGACTCCGTCGCTTCGATTGCCTCATGCCCGCCGTGGTGGCCATGGGCCGCCTCGAGCTCAGCCGGGGTGGCCGGGGCAACCCGGTCCTCGAAGAACCACTGGGAGAGCTTCGCACGGCGCTTCTCCTTGCTGTCGACAACGCCGTTGGCGTTCGGCACAGCGGGGAGCGGGGACGGAGATTCGAAACCGACCAGCTTGTACCGCTTGTACTCGTCCAGCGGGGCGTGAACCTCGATGAACTCGCCGTGCGGCAGCCGGACGATGCGGCCGGTTTCGCGGCCGTGAAGGGCGATCTCGCGGTCCTTGCGCTGCAGGGCCAGGGCGACTCGCTTCGTTACCGCGAACGCGATGACCGGGCCGACGAAGAACAGCGTGCGGAGCCAGTAGGTGACATCGTTCAGGGACACGTGGAAAGTCGTGGCGATGAGGTCCGAGCTGGCAGCGGCCCACATGACGCAGTACCAGGTGAAGCCGGCCACGCCGATCGCGGTACGCGTCGGCGCGTTCCGCGGACGGTCCAGGACGTGGTGCTCCCGGTTGTCCTTGGTGATCCACCGTTCGATCCACGGGTAGGTGAACAGCACGGTGAAGATGATGCCTGCCGGTACGAGCGCCGGCAGCAGCACGTTCAGCGTCAGCACGTGGCCGAAGATCACGTACTCGAAATGGAAGTTTCCAATGACACCCGGCATCAGGCGCAAAGCACCGTCAACGAATCCGATGTACCAGTCAGGCTGGGTGCCTGCCGAAACGGGGGAGGGGTCATAGGGACCGTAGTTCCAGATCGGGTTGATCGTGAAGAAGCCGGCCATGAGCGCAATCACGCCGAAGACGATGAAGAAGAAGCCGCCGGCCTTGGCCGCGTACACCGGGCCGAGCGGGTAGCCGACGACGTTGCCGTCGTTGCGTCCCGGGCCGGGGTACTGGGTGTGCTTGTGCACCACCACCATGAACAGGTGGAGCACGATCATCAGCAGGATGAGTGCCGGCACCAGCAGGATGTGCAGCATGTAGAGGCGGCCAATGATGGCAGTACCGGGGAACTCTCCGCCGAAGAGGAAGAAGGAAATGTACGTTCCAATGACCGGAATGGCCTTAATGACACCGTCGATGATGCGCAGGCCGTTGCCCGACAGCAGGTCGTCGGGAAGGGAGTACCCGGTGAAGCCTTCAGCCATGGCTAGGATCAGCAGGACTCCGCCGACTACCCAGTTCATTTCCCGGGGTTTGCGGAAGGCACCGGTGAAGAAGACACGGAGCATGTGAACACCGATGGACGCCACGAACAGCAGCGCCGCCCAGTGGTGGACCTGGCGCATGAACAGCCCGCCGCGGACATCAAAGGAAATGTTCAGGGATGAGTTGAACGCGGCAGACATTTCGACGTTCTTCAGCGGCGTGTAAGAGCCCGCATAGTGGGTTTCCACCATGGACGGATCGAAGAAGAACGTCAGGAAGGTGCCTGACATGAGCAGGATGACGAAGGAGTATAGGGCCACTTCGCCAAACATGAAGGACCAGTGGTCCGGGAAGACCTTGCGGCCAAATTCACGGAGGATTCCGGATCCGCCAACGCGTTCGTCAACGAAGTCGGTGATGCGGCCGCCTTTGGTCTTGGCGACGAAGGTGGGGGCATTAGGCGTTGTTGTTGCGCTCATGCTCATCACGCTCCCAGTAACTAGGTCCAACAGGTTCATGGAAGTCGCTGGTAGCGACCAGGTAGCCCTCGGCATCAACCGCAATGGGAAGCTGGGGGAGAGGACGGCTGGCCGGGCCAAAGATAACCTTGCATTCCTGGGTCAGGTCGAAGGTTGACTGGTGGCACGGGCACAGCAGGTGGTGGGTCTGCTGCTCATACAGGGCAACAGGGCAACCGACGTGGGTGCAGATCTTGGAGTAGGCAACGATGCCGTTGTAGCTCCAGTCCTCGCGGCCTGCGGAAGGCCTGAGGGAATCCGGGTTCAGGCGCATCAGCAGGACGACGGCCTTGGCCTTTTCGTTCAGCTTGCCTTCGTGCAGCTCGTTGAGGCCTTCCGGGATCACGTGGAAGGCCGAGCCGATGGTGACGTCCGAGGCCTTGATGGGGGTTCCGTCAGGGTCGCGGGTCAGGCGCTTGAGCTTGCCCTCCTGCGGGGCCCACATGGTGTGGGCCAGCTTGTCGTCCGGGCGGGGACCGAGGTCACCGAAGACGGCCAGTGCCGGCAGGGGAGCCAGCGCGACGGCGCCGAGAAGGGTATTGCGGATCAGCGGCCGGCGCTTGATGCCGGTTTCCTCCACGATGTCGTCGACAATGCGGACGGCAGCCAGACGGTCTTCCTCGGTGCGGATGGCATGGCGCTCTTCCGAGACTTCATGGTCCGGCATGAGGGCCTTGGCCCAGTGGACGATCCCGGTGCCGATGCCCAGCATCGCGAAGGCGGTGCCGATGCCCAGCAGTGCGTTCTGCAGCCGGATGGTGGCGATCGAGGAGTCATCTCCCAGATCGATGGCGAAGTACGCCACCAGGAATATCAGGGTGCCGACCACCGAGCTCCCGAAAAGAAGGGCTACCTGCCGTTCTGCTCGCTTGGCGGCCCTCGGGTCCGTGTCAGCCAGGCGCAAACGATGCGGGGGAATTCCAGGATCCTGGAACTTCTCCACCTCATTCTGACCAGCCGTAGCTACGGTGCCCGAGTGGTTCGGACTGCCGTCACTATGGTTGCCCATAATTCGCCTCATCCCTCTCTCGTTCCGGCAAGTGCCGGGTTAGCTTTCAATTCAAACTGCTGACGGGTCAGCAGAAAATTCTTACAGGTGCAACAGGGTCTGTCAGGACGTCCGGGACGTCAGCCAGATGGTGAAGGCGATGATGACGCCCATGCCGGCGATCCAGACAAACAGACCTTCGGATGTGGGACCCAAAGCACCAAGATCAGCACCACCGGGTGAACCGTTGGCTTCGATCTGCTTCAGGAAGGTGATGATGTCGCGCTTTCCCTCGGGGGAGACGTTGGCGTCATTGAAGACCGGCATGTTCTGCGGGCCGGTGACCATTGCTTCGTAGATGTGCTTGCCGGAGACATCCGCCAGGGCCGGGGCGAACTTGCCCCGGGTGAGTGCCCCGCCGGCGGCTGCGGCGTTGTGGCACATGGCGCAGTTCGTCCGGAACAGCTCGCCGCCCTTTGCGGCGTCGCCCTTCTCATCGAGGACACCCGCTTCGGGGATGGACGGGCCGGGGCCGAGGGAGGCAACGTAGGCGGCCAGCTGGCTGGTCTGTTGCTCATTGAACTGGGCGGGCTTCTTGTTGGCCTGCGGTCCGTTCATCTGCATGGGCATACGGCCGGTGCCAACCTGGAAGTCAACGGCGGCAGCGCCGACGCCGACGAGCGACGGTCCGGCCTGCGACCCGCTGGCACCCATGCCGTGGCAGGTGGCGCAGTTGGCGGCGAAGAGTTTGCCGCCTTCTTCTGCGTCGCTTGCGCTGAAGCTTGTGGTGTCGGCCTTGGCCTGATTGACGGTGGTGGCAACGGCGTACAGCCCACCAGTGACCAGGAGGCCCATCAGCAGCAGTGCAATTGCTGCCAGTGGGTGACGTCGCTTCTGCGAGAGTACCTTCACGTGGTGGTTCCTTTATTCGATCCTGCGTTGGCTCGGGGAGCCACTTCTAGAAATTCTGCCTCTTGTAGACCAAGATTTTGTAGAAAAAGAGTCAAGTTGCGGCTACTGGAGGACGTAGATGACCAGGAAGAGGCCGATCCACACGACGTCGACGAAGTGCCAGTAGTACGAGGTGACGATTGCGGACGTTGCCTCAAAGTGGCCGAACTTCTTCGCTGCGAAAGAGCGGCCGATGATGAGCAGGAAGGCAACCAGGCCGCCGATGACGTGCAGGCCGTGGAAGCCTGTGGTCATGTAGAAAGCTGAGCCGTAGGCGTTGGACGAGAGCGAGACATGCTCGGAAACGAGCATGGCGTACTCGGTCGCCTGGCCGGCAACGAAGAAGGCACCCATGATGAAGGTCAGGGTGAACCATTGGTTCATTCCCCAGCGGGTGAAGCTGAGGGGTCCGCCGCTTCGGCGCGGCTGGAGCCGCTCAGCGGCGAAGACGCCCATCTGGCAAGTAAAGGAACTTGACACGAGGACGATCGTGTTAACGAGCGCAAAGGGGAAGTTGAGCTTGGCTGTCTCCTCGGCCCACATCTGTCCGGAAGTCGAACGGAGCGTGAAGTACATGGCAAAGAGACCGGCGAAGAACATCAACTCACTGGACAGCCAGACTACGGTTCCAACAGAAACCATATTCGGGCGATTCAGCGTCGGGTGCGCCGGGGTACTGGGGGCATGGGTCGCAGATGTCACATAGACATTATGTCTATAAAAGTCCGTCCTGCCCAACGCAAACCGCGTTTTCGGAGGACTTTTTCTACAAAGACGCGAATTCGCGCGGAAAAGTTCCCGGCCCCGTTCACATTGGTCATTGCAGTACGCACCTCGATAGCATCAGCAGGTGACTTCTCAGGCATCCGCACAGGCGGCAGGCAACACCTGGCCGCGGCTCATCGGCGCACTCATAGACGGCACTGACCTAACGGCCGGCAGCACGCAGTGGGCGATGAATTCGATCATGTCCGGGGAGGCCACACCGGCGCAGGTAGCGGGATTCCTCGTTGCGCTGCGGTCCAAAGGGGAGACCGTGGATGAGCTGGCCGGGCTCGTTGAGGCGATGATCTCCAACGCCAACCCGATCGACATTGCCGGCGAGAAGCTGGACATCGTCGGTACCGGCGGGGACCAGCAGGACACCGTTAACATCTCGACCATGGCTGCCCTGATCGCCGCCGGCGCCGGTGCCAAGGTGGTCAAGCACGGCAACCGCGCGGCGTCCTCGACCTCGGGGTCCGCCGATGTCCTGGAAGCCCTCGGCGTCCGCCTGGACCTGCCGATTCCGCGCGTTGCCCTCAACGCCGACGAGGCCGGAATCACCTTCTGCTTTGCCCAGGTGTTCCATCCCTCGATGCGGCATGCCGCCGTCGCCCGCCGGGAACTCGGCGTGCCCACGGCGTTCAACTTTCTCGGCCCCATGATCAATCCCGCACATGTCCAGGCCTCGGCCGTCGGCGTCGCCAATGAGCGGATGGCGCCCCTCGTCGCCGGAGTGCTGGCCAAGCGCGGCAGCCGCGGACTGGTGTTCCGCGGCAGCGACGGGCTGGATGAACTGACCACCACCGGCCCTTCCCACGTCTGGGAAATCCGGAGCGGCGGGGTTACCGAGGTGATGTTCGATCCGCGTGAGCTGGGCATCCGTCAGGCGACGCTGGAAGAACTGCGCGGCGGGGACGCCGGGGCCAATGCCGCCGTCGTCCGTGCTGTCCTGTCAGGAGCCCCGGGGCCGGCCCGCGATGCTGCGCTGCTGAACGCTGCCGCCGGTCTGGTGGCGTTCGACCTCGACGCGGTGGGCCCGCTCAAGGACCGGATGGCCGCGGCGCTGAAGCGGGCCGAAGAATCCATCGGTTCCGGTGCTGCGGCCGCCGTGCTGGACAGGTGGGTCGCTCTCTCGCAGAGCTGACGTTAGCGCGCCCTGGACAGGCCCCGGAATGGGCCTGAGCTGCGTTACTGTTCTGGCTGCGTTACTGTTCGAAGCCGAGGGCGAAGGCCGCGTCGAGGTCGTGCTGGGAGTAGGCGCGGAAGGCGATCTGGGTGGTGGTGTGCCCAACCCCGGGAACCTTGGAGAGCTTGTCCGCGATGACGTCGGCGAGATCCTCATGCTTCGGCACCCTGGCGATGGCAATGAGATCCCATTCCCCGGTCACGGAATAGACCTCGCTGATGCCCTGGATGGCGGAAATTTCTTCCGCGGTTTCCGGGATGCGGGAAGCGTCTGTCTTGATCAGGACGAAGGCGGTGACCACGTCTGTTCCTTTCCGGATCTGTTGCGCCGTTGCGGGCCGGTTTTATGGCCCGTGTTTAATGGCCGGTGCGGACCCGGCCATGTCCCTGCAAGCCTAGTACATCAGCCCTGCCGGCGGCGTGCCCGCAACCGGCGTACCCCTGCTGCCAGCAGCCGGTATCCCAGCAGGAAAACACCCAGGGCAAGCAGGGCCACGATCACGAACGGCAGGACCACCGTCTGGCCGGTGAGGGCGCGCAGCAGCATGCCGACGGCCACCGTGCCGAGCCAGACGCCGACGCCGGCCGGCCACACCGCCAGGGGGGCGCGCCAGACGCGCAGCGCGAGCCAGCTGGCGGCGGCGCCGGCGAGGAACGGCCAGGCCGTGCCAAGGACCCCCGTAAGGATCCCGCCGCGCTGGTGCGCGTCCCGGCCGATGGCGGCAAAGAGGAGGATCAGCGCCACGTCGGCCACAGCGGCCACCACGGCCGCCCTGTTGATGCTTGAGTTCCTGGCGGTGGGACGGGGGAGCGGGGGAGTTGGCGACGTCATGGTTCAAGCCTAGCCCGGCAGGCCGGGCTGAGCGCATCAGCCCTTCGTCGTCGCAATCCTCGCGGCAAAACCCAGCAGGACGACGCCGGCGATCCGGTCTGTCGCCCTGCCCACCGCGGGGGACTGCAGCCAGCGCCGGGCATAGTGGGTGGCAAGGATGATGACGGCGAACCAGATCATCGCCTCCGCGTTGTGGACCAGCGGGAGCAGCGCCCCCATCAGCAGTGGCGGCGCCTCCGGTGGCAGGAACTGCGGGATCATCGCCATGTAGAAGACGCCCACTTTGGGGTTCAGCAGGCTCGTGGTGACGCCGGTGAGCAGGTTCTTCCCGACGCTTCCGGCGCCGGGGGCCGGCCGGGCGTCGGGTATCGATCCGTTCCTGAAGCTCTTGAGGACCATCGTGATTCCCAGCCAGGCCATGTAGCAGGCTCCGGCGATCTTCAGCACCGTGAAGGCTGTTTCCGAGGCGGCCAGCAGGGCGGAAGCCCCGATGGCTGCGGCAAGGCCCCACGCCGCTGTTCCGGTGCAGATCCCGGCCGCCGTGGCGAAGGCGGGCGCATGGCCCTGGCTGATGGCCGTGCGCAGCACCAGGACGGTGTCCATCCCCGGAATCAGGGTCAACAGCGCCGCCACGAGGGCGAACTGCAGGAGGGCGTCGGGGATGCTCATAGGGCAATCGTAGCGGCGTCCGGATGGGGCAACCGTTGTGCCGTCAATCCGGCACGTCTAGGCTCGGGCTCAAACCCGCATCGCCGCCGGACACCGCCGCGCGGCACGGGCAGAACGGAAGAAGTTTGCCGTGAGCGAAAAAATTACCACCTGTCTCTGGTTCGACAACCAGGCCGAGGAAGCCGCCGAGTACTACGCTTCCGTCTTTGAGGGCGGCAAGGTCCTTGACGTGGCACGCTACGGCGAAGGTGGTCCGGGACCGGCTGGCCAGGCGATAACTGTGCGCTTCGAGATCGAGGGCCGCTCCTTCACGGCACTGAACGGAGGACCGGCCTTCACCTTCAGCGAGGCTGTGTCATTCGTCGTCGATTGTTCCTCGCAGGAGGAAATGGACCGCTACTGGGCGGAGCTGAGCCAGGGCGGCTCCGAAAGCCAATGCGGCTGGCTCAAGGACAAGTACGGGGTCTCGTGGCAGGTCATACCGTCTGTGCTGGGCCAGCTCATCGGCGGCCCCGATCCGGAAGGCTCCCAACGGGCCATGCAGGCCATGCTCGCGATGGGGAAACTTGACATCGCCGCGCTGCAGAAGGCCTACGACGGGCGCTGAGCCGCGGGTGGACTGAGCCGCGGGTGGACCGGGACCTCCGGGGGTTCCGCGGCCGGAGATTGGCCGCGCATCTTGCTGTCCGCGCCCCGCAGGGTGTCAAATCCTTAAGAGGGGCCCCCGCCCCGCGGATGCTGGATACAAACGCCAGGAGGTACTCATGCCGACGAAAGACGTAAAGGTCCCGGCGAAGAATCCCGGCCGCAGCGCCGACCTCCGGCGGGCCGACGCATCCGAGGGCCTCCCACCGGACCGGCCCGAACAAATCCGGAACGTCGCCCTGGTGGGCCGCTCAGGATCCGGCAAGACCATGCTGACCGAGGCGCTGCTCGCCGCCACCGGTGCCATCGCACGCAAGGGCTCGATCGCGGACGGCACCACCGTCAGCGACTCGGAGCCGGCCGCGATCCACCAGCAACGCTCGGTCGCGCTCTCCGTGGTGCCCATCGGGGCCGGCGGCGTCAAAGTGAACCTGCTCGACACCCCCGGGTATGTGGAGTTCCTCGGCGAGTTGCGCGCCGGACTGCGGGCCGCCGACGCGGCGCTTTTTGTCGTCTCGGCGCTGGACGATATCGACGCGGCCACCACCGCGCTCTGGGCCGAGTGCCAGCGGGCGGGGATGCCGCGGGCGGTCGTGATCAGCCGCCTGGACCATCCCCGGGCGGACTTCGACGCTGCCCTCGCCAGGTGCCGCAGGGCCTTCGGCGACTCAGTGGTGCCCCTCTACCTGCCGGTCCGCACCGGAGCGGCCGTTACCGGATTGCTGGGGCTGCTCTCCGGCACCGTGTCGGAGCAGCGGCCGGACAATCCGATGCCGGCATTCCGGAACGCCGGCGACGCCGAACGTGCCGCCGCAGAGGCTGCGCGGAGCGCGCTCATTGAGGGCATCATCGCCGAGAGCGAGGATGAGACGCTGATGGACCGGTATCTCGGGGGCGAGGACATCCCTCCGGAAACCCTGGTCAGCGATTTGGAGACGGCCGTGGCCCGGGGCTCGTTCCACCCGGTGCTGCCGACCTCCGCGGAAACCGGCGTCGGTCTGGCAGAAGTGCTGGAGGTGGCGACGCGGGCCTTTCCGTCCCCGGCTGGGCGGGAACTGCCGCCGGTGACGGAGCTCGACGGCGCCCCGGCGGGCCCCCTGGGCTGTGACCCTGGGGGGCCCCTCGCCGGCGAGGTGGTGCGCACCACCACTGATGCGTTCCTGGGCCGGGTTTGCCTCGTCCGCCTCTTCTCCGGCACGCTGCGGGAAGATTCGGCCGTCCACGTGGGCGGGCGCGGCCTGGCCGACCGGGGACACGAGGACCACGACAGCGACGAGCGCGTCACGCACCTGTACTCTCCGCTGGGTTCGAGCCTGCGTCCGGTGCCGTACTGCGTGGCCGGCGACATCTGCGCGCTCACCAAGCTGGGTGTCGCCGAGACCGGGGACACCATTTCGGCCAAGGAGATGCCGCTCCTGGTCCAGCCGTGGGAGATGCCCGCACCGTTGCTGCCCGTCGCTGTCGAGGCGGCCTCGCACGGTGACGAGGATGCCCTGGCCAAGGGTCTGGGCAAGGTCGCGGCCGGCGACCCGACGCTCCGGGTGGAGCGCAACTCCGAGACCCATCAACTGATCCTGTGGTGCATGGGCGAGGCTCACTCGGAGGTGGTCCTCGGCAGGCTGCGGGACCAGGGTGTCAGCCTGCAGACGGTCGAGGTGGTGACACCGCTGCGGGAGACGTTTGCCGCGCCGGCGGCGGGCCACGGCCGGTACGTCAAGCAATCCGGCGGCCACGGCCAGTATGCCGTCTGCGACATCGAAGTCGAACCGCTCGAACGCGGGGCCGGCTTCGAGTTCGTCGACAAGACCGTGGGAGGGGTGATTCCGGGACCGTTCATCGCCTCGGTGGAAAAGGGTGTGCGGACCCAGATGCAGAAAGGGGTCTCCGCCGGCTTTCCGGTGGTCGACATCCGGGTGACGCTGGTCGGCGGCAAGACGCACAGTGTGGACTCCTCGGATGCGGCCTTTCAGGCTGCCGGGGCGCTGGCCTTGCGGGAGGCTGCAGCGGCCGCGCGCATCCAATTGCTGGAACCCGTCTCCGCCGTGACAATCAGCGTCTCGGACGAGCACGTGGGTGCCGTGATGAGTAATTTGTCCTCCCACCGTGCCCGCCTGACCGGGACGACGTCCGCCGGGGGAGACGTCACCGAGATCGGAGCCGAAGTTCCGGACCAGGAACTCCTGCGGTACTCGATCGAGCTACGCGCCCTGACGTCCGGGAGCGGCCGCTTCAGCCGGAGCTACCTGCGGCACGAACCGGTGCCGGCAACCACGGCCCGTGCCGCCGCGAAGGCCTGAACCCGGCATGCGGGCCCGGTGGGACATGCCCTCCCCTCGGGTGAGGGGAAGGGCATGTTGGCATTATGTCCGGTGCACGTGGCCGGGACTGGGCATGTCCCGCGGAGCCGGTGAGTGGCCGGGTGGGACATGCCCTCCCCTCGGGCGGGGGGATGGGCATGTTGGCATTATGTCCAGTGCACGCGGCCGGGACTGGGCATGTCCCGCGGAGCGTCAGGACGACGCCGGCGCCGCCGCCGCTGCCGCTACGGTGGCCGAACCGTCCGGGATCTGGTCCTCGCTGGGCTCGAGCCGGACAATCACCGCCTTGGAAACCGGCGTGTTGCTGCCTTCGGCCGTATGGTTCAGCGGCACCAGCACGTTGGCTTCGGGGTAGTAAGTGGCCGCGCAGCCACGGGCGGTGGGATAGGAGACCACCCGGAACTTGCGGAGTATGCGTTCCACGCCGTCCTTGTACTCGCCGCGGATGTCCACGAACATTCCGTCGGCCACGCCCAGCTCGACAATGTCGTCCGGATTCACAAACACCACGTGGCGGCCCTTCTTGATGCCGCGGTAGCGGTCGTCGTGGCCGTAAATCGTGGTGTTGAACTGGTCGTGGGAGCGCATGCTCTGCAGAATCAGCGTGCCCTCCGGCCTCTCCACGTGCTCGAGTTCGTTGACGGTGAGCACGGCCTTGCCGGTCGGCGTCGGGAACGTACGGGAATCGCGCGGCCCGTTCGCCAGGACGAAGCCGCCTTCCTGCCGGATCCGCTCGTTGTAGTTCTCACAGCCGCCCACGACCCGCGAGATGTGGTCCCGGATGAGGTCGTAGTTCTTCTCAAAGCCGTCCCAGTCGGCCTTGATCCGGCTGCCCACAACCGCCTTGCCGAGGCGGCTGACGATCGCCGGCTCGGACAACAGTTGGTGGGACACCGGCTCCACGCTGCCCCTGGAAGCGTGAACGGCGCAGACGGTGTCCTCGACGGACACGAACTGCTCCCCCGACTCCTGGATATCGATCTCGGTGCGGCCCATCGTGGGCAGGATCAGTGCTTCCGCACCGGTCACGGTATGGGACCTGTTGAGTTTCGTGGAGATCTGGACGGAGAGCTCGGTGTTCTGCATGGCCGACTCCGCCGCGTTGGTGTCCGAGATGGCACCGACGAAGTTGCCGCCGAGCGCGACAAAGGCCTTGATCCCGCCGTCGGCCATCTTGTTGATGGTTTCCACCGCGTCCACGCCGTGTTCGCGCGGCGGATCGAAACCGAACTCCTCACCCAGGGCCTCCATAAAGGACTGCGGCATCTGCTCCCAGATGCCCATGGTGCGGTCGCCCTGGACATTGCTGTGGCCTCGAATGGGGGAGGCACCCGCCCCGGGCTTGCCCATATTGCCGCGCAGCAGGAGCAGGTTGATCATCTCCTTGATCGTGGCCACGCCCTTCTTCTGCTGCGTGATGCCCATGGCCCACGTGATGATGACCTTCTCTGCCTTCAGGTACCGGGCGGCGAGCTCATCGATTTCCTCAGTGCGAAGCCCCGTCGCTTCCAGCACCGCCTGCTCGTCCAGCTCGCTGAGGTGCTCCTTGAGCTCCGCCAGGCCCTCGCAGTGTTCGGAGAGGAAGGCGTGGTCCAGGACGGTCCCCGGATTCCGGTCTTCGGCGTCGAGCACGCGCTTGGAGATGGCCTGCAGCAGGGCCATGTCCCCGCCGATGCGGATGTGCAGGAACTGGTCCGCGATCTCGGTGCCGCGGCCAATGATGCCCTTGACTTTCTGGGGGTTCTTGTAGCGGCGAAGGCCGGCCTCCGGCAGGGGATTGACGGCGACAATCTCGCCGCCGTTTTCCTTGCACACCTCCAGCTCGGTGAGCATGCGCGGGTGGTTGGTGCCCGGGTTCTGGCCCATGATGATGATCAGGTCCGCTTTGGCGTAGTCGTCAAAGGAGACCGTGGCCTTGCCGATGCCGATGGTCTGCCCCATTGCCCAGCCTGAGGATTCGTGGCACATGTTAGAGCAGTCCGGCAGGTTGTTGGTGCCGTAGCCGCGGACGAACAGCTGGTAGAGGAACGCGGCCTCGTTGGAGGTCCTCCCGCTCGTGTAGAAGGCGGCTTCGTCCGGGGAGTCCAGGCCGGTGAGTTTGTCCGCGATGATCCGGATCGCCTCGTCCCAGCTGACCGGCTTGTAGTGGTCCTCGCCGGCGGGCTTGTGGACCGGTTCGGTGAGCCGGCCCTGCATGCCGAGCCAGTACTCCGAGCGGCTGCGCAGTTCGGTGACGGAGTGCTCCGCCCAGAAGTCTGAGGCGATGACCACCGGTGTTGCCTCCCAGGTGACGGCCTTGGCACCGTTCTCGCAGAACTCGAACGCCTTGCGGTGGTGCGGATCCGGCCAGGCGCAGCTGGGGCAGTCGAAGCCGTCCTTCTGGTTCATCGCCATCACGGTCTTGCGGGTGCGGTTCAGGCCCATATCTTCGATCGCGGGCTTCATGGAGTGCAGGACCCCGGGGATACCGGCGGCCCAGTCCTTCGGGCCATCACCGACTACCAGGTCCTTTTCATCAGGTTCCTCGACCGGAGGGTTCTTGCGCGTCACGTCGAACTTCCCTTCTGCAAACACCACGGGTTTGGATGGTGCGCTCATCTACCACTACGCACCTTACCTTCAGGGCTATTACAGGCCTACCAGCTTGTCCGGAGTGCCGCAAGGAATCCGCCGGCGACGGCGACGACGTGCCGGCGGTTCCGTAAGGATGCCTGGTTTCGCAACGGGCGCCGTGCCGGCACCGACGACCGATTTGAGCACCGCGCTCCGGAATCCGGATACCCCCACGGCAATTAACTTTCCCGCGTGGCCGGGCCGCGGGCTCCAAGTAGCCGGTCATCGACCCCGGGAACCTGGTAGCCGTCCGGGAGATCATTACTCCCAGCGCGGCCGACGTTGCCGGGAACCGTGACACCGCAGTGTTCTCCGGCCCGCAGGCGAACTACACGGTCACCACGACCGGTGGCGACGGTACGCTGGGCTCGCCGGGCTCGACCACCACGGTGGTCGACAACGTCGGCACCGATGGTACCGATACCCTCCGCAACATCGAATTCCTCCAGTTCGCCGACACCGTACTTCCCAACGCACCCGTCATCGGCGTCGCAACCGCCGGCAACGGCCGGGCAACGGCTACCTGGACGGCTCCGACCGTCGGCATTGCCAGCAGCTTCTCCGTGAAGGTACTGGACGTAACCACGGACCCGGCCGGCGTCCAGGTCGGGGCTCTCCGTCCCGCCGCGGGCGGCGCCACCAGCCTGCTGGTAGACGGTCTGACCAACGGATCCAGCTATCAGTTCCAGGTCCTAGCCACCAACGCAGTCGGTGACAGCCCGTTCTCGGCGGTTTCCAACTCGGTGACTCCGGCGCCGACTGTGGAAGCAACCGCCCCGGGTGCTCCGACGATCGGTACGGCCACGGCCGGGAATGCTTCGGCAACCCTGACGTGGACGGCTCCCGCCTCTGACGGCGGATCCCCGATCACCGGCTACCAGGTCCGGGCCTCCGCCGGAGCAACGGTGGCCGCTACCCAGACGGTCACCGGGAACGTCGGCACCGTCGTCGTCACCGGGCTCACCAACGGCACGGCGTACACGTTCGACGTTGCCGCCATCAACGCCGTAGGGACGGGAGCCGCCTCGGCTGCTTCCAACCTTGCGACACCGGCTGCCCTCGCCGGGGCTCCGACGATCGGTACGGCCACGGCCGGGAATGCCTCGGCAACCGTGACCTGGACCGCACCAGCCTCCGACGGCGGAAACCCGATCACCGGCTACAGGGTCCAAGCCTTCGACGGAACCACGGTGGTCAAGACCCAGACGGTCACCGGAAACGTCGGCACCGTCGTCGTCACCGGGCTCACCAACGGCACGGCGTACACGTTCGATGTGGCCGCCACCAACGGCGTCGGCACGGGAGCAGCCTCGGCTGCTTCCAACCTTGCGACCCCGGCGACCATCGCCGGGACCCCGACCATCGGTACGGCTACGGCCGGAAACCTTTCGGCTACCCTGACCTGGACCGCCCCGGCCTCCAACGGCGGTTCGGCGATCACCGGCTACCAGGTGCGGGCCTTCGCCGGAACAACGCTGGCCAGGACCCAGACGGTCACCGGGAACGTCGGCACCGTCTCGGTCACCGGGCTCACCAATGGCACGGCTTACACGTTCGACGTGGCAGCCATCAACGCCGTGGGGACGGGAGCCGCCTCGGCTGCTTCCAACCTCGTCACTCCGGCGACCATCGCCGGGACCCCGACGATCGGTACGGCTACGGCCGGGAATGCTTCGGCATCCCTGACCTGGACCGCCCCGGCCTCCAACGGCGGTTCGGCGATCACCGGCTACCGGGTACGGGCCTTCACCGGCACCGGCATAACGGCGGCCAGGACGCAGACGGTCACCGGGAACGTCGGCACCGTCGTGGTTATCGGGCTCACCAACGGCACGGCGTACACGTTCGACGTGGCAGCCATCAACGGCGTCGGAACGGGAGCCGCCTCGGGGCGGACGGCTACGGCCGTAACCCCCCGCACCGAGTTTGTGCTTCCGACGATTACGGCACGGACCCCGGCAACGGGTGCCAATTCGGTCAGCCAGGCAGGCAACCTCAGGGTAACCTTCAGCGAGCCGGTCACCGGAGGCTTTGGCACCGGAGTCAATGGCACCAGCTTCGTACTCCGGCTCGGCACAACGGTGATCCCCGCCGTCGTGACCTACGACACCACCACCCGGGTCGCAACGTTGGACCCGTCCGTGACGCTGCTTGCCGACCGGACGTACACGGCCACTGTGTCCGGAGTCCGTGACGTTGCGGGCAACACGATGACGGCGAGCAGTTGGTCGTTCCTCACCGGCCCGGCGCCAAGGATCACGGGCCAGTCGGCCCTGACCGGGGTCCTCCGGAACAGCAACGTGACGGCTACCTTCAGTGAGATCGTCACCGGGTACTCGACGAGCACGGTGCGGGTCACGAATGTCGCTACCGGGGCGGTTGTCACCTCGACGGTAACGTTCAACCCCCTCACAAGGGTGCTGACGATCAATCCATCCGCAACCCTGGCCGCGACCACGCAGTACCGCGTCCAGGTCACTGGTGGCACGGCCGCGGTACGGGATACAGCCGGTAACCCGCTGGTTACCCGGACGTGGACCTTCACAACAGGAACGGCGCTCTAACCAGCAGTAGGAGATTGCCGGCTGGCGGGTCCCCAACGGCCCGCCAGCCGGCATCCTCACTTGTCCGAAGGTTCATGTTCGGCACGTTATTCAGTCCTATTCCCCACATTGGAGGGGTCATGACGACACGACGAGAACTCTTGAAACTGGGTGCCGTGGGCGCACTCGGCCTGGCAGGAATGAAGGGCGGCGACGACGGCGCCCCCTCGACGGCCCCGGCGACCGCCCCGGTGAGGGCCAGCCAGCTGGCACCCCAGAACATGCCCGTCCCGTACGCCGGAGTCTTCCGGCGTCCGCCGGAGCTGACTCCCTTTGAAACGGGCTACGACGGCGGCGACCCCGCACGGCCCTTTGAACGGTACGCCCTCACCCAGCAGCTGGGCCAGGCGCAGTTCGTCCCCGGGCTGAACACGACCGTCGCCGGGTACAACGGTATCTTCCCCGGCCCCACCATCCGCGCCACCCAGGGCACGAGGATCGAGGTACGGATCCGCAACGGACTGCCCCCGCTCGGGCTCCTGCAGCCCGGTGCCTTTAACACAGTCACCCACCTGCACGGCTCGGCGTCGCTGCCGCAGTACGATGGTTACGCCAATGACTTCACTGCCCCCGGCAATGTCAAGAACTACCACTACCCCAACTGGCAGACGGCTCGGACCCTCTGGTACCACGACCACAAACACCACGTCACGGCCCAAAACGTGTATTCGGGACTGGCCGCCTTCTATCCTCTTTCAGACAAATTCGAGCGCGCCCAGTTGCCCCAGGGGGAGTTCGACGTGCCCCTGATGATCTCCGACGCCATGTTCAACGCTGACGGATCCCTGGCCTACAACGACAACGACCGGAAGGGCCTCTGGGGTGACATCATCATGGTCAACGGCGTGCCGTGGCCCACCATGAAGGTCAAGCCGAGGATCTACCGGTTTCGGGTGCTCGACGCGTCCATCTCGCGCTCCTACCGCCCCACCCTTTCCACCGGTGATCCGATCTACGTGGTGGGGACCGACGCCGGCATGGTACCGAAAGTACAGGCGGTGAAATCCTGGCGGCAGGGCACCGCCGAGCGTTACGAGGTCCTGATCGACTTCCGCAAATACCGGGTGGGTCAGACGATCGAGCTGCGGAACCTGAGCAATAAGAACAACATCGACTTTGCGAATACCAACAAGATCATGCGCTTCCAGGTCGTAGAGGACTCGGGGCCGGCAGCAAGCTACACGAGAATCCCGACGACGCTCGACGACGGCGGGGCGCTGAATGCGTCCAGAGGCGGCATCGCCACCATGAGCCTGACGCCGGAGATGGCCACGGCGAAGCGGGAGCTGAAATTCTTCCGGGCGAACGGACAGTGGACCATCAACGGTGTCACGTGGGCGGACGTGGAGAAGTCCGGCTTCACCAAGCTGTTCGGCAACCCCAAACCCTACGACATCGAGCAATGGACCATCACCAACGCCTCCGGGGGCTGGTTCCACCCGGTCCACATCCACCTGATTGACGCCAAGATCATCGCCAGGAACACCAATGGTGGCAAGCCGTTCGCGTGGGAAACCGGGCCCAAGGACGTTTTCTACGCGGGCGAGAACGAGTCGATCACGGCACTCATGCAATTCGACACCGGCGCCGACGCGGGCGGTCGGTACATGATCCACTGCCACAACCTCGTACACGAGGACCACGACATGATGACGCAGTTCTCCGTCGGCGACTTGAGGAACAACGACCCCATCACGTCCGATCCGCCCGTACTGGACACCACCCCCGCAGGCTCGTTCCCGCCGGTTTACCGGCCTGACCTGCCGCCCGGGACCTGAGATGGGCCGCACTTTAAAAACGGCAGCGGCGGTCCTGCTCGTGGCGGCACTCAGTGCCTGCACAGGCGGGACGCCGGACCCGGCGGCATCTCCGGGCCCGACGGCGGCGGCACCGGCCGGCGCTGTCAACTCCACCGCAGCGGAGCCGGCCGGGCAGGCGAGCGGCGAGGCTGTCTCCCTCGAGACCGGTACCGACGTCGGGAACGGGCGCCCGGCCAGCAGCCATGACGGGCTGATGGTGCGGCGCCGCGTGGTCATCGCCGTCCATCCCACTCCGGACGCAGATCTGGGGGCGTTGCGTCGGCAACTTGACCGTGCCGCGGCGGAGCGTGGCATGCCCCTGTCCGATATCTCGCCCGATGTACTCGATCCCGTCGTCCTGGAACACGTCGTCCCGGAGGTGATCGTTGCACTGCCAGCCGAAAGCACCCCGGAGCAGGCCAACGAGCTGGCCGGGCTTGCCTTCGGAACTGAGGGTTCCTTCGCCGGCGTCGAGCATGTCCACGTCGCGTCGGTGCTCGTCCACGACCTGCAGTTCAGGATCGGGTCCGCGGACCCGGCCGCGCTGGCGGAGACGATCGCCAGCGAGGGGATCCTCTCGGACGCGCTCGGAAACTACGCCACGTCGCTTGACGGCGGCGCCTTGACGGTGGGCTACACCGGCCCGCTGCTCAGCGACGCGCTGGTGGAGGCGGTGCGGGACGGCATGGCCCGCGGCGCGGGTGTTGACATTGGGGAGGTCGAGCTGGCGCCACGCTCAACAAGCGGAGAAGGCGTGGACCTGTCCGCGGAGCCCGAGCCGGCGGAGACCGAGGGCGCGCACGCTTCGGGCCACGGCGATTCCGGGCATTGACTGCGTTCGTGGCCGGCCGGAGGGAGTACCCGCCTACCGGCCGGCCACGAGCCTGTCCCGGGGCAACCCGACGACGGAAACCTCCTCAAGGCCCGGGAAGGTGACGAGCACGTCTTCGACCTCGCTGGGCTAGACGTTTAACCCTCGCGTGAAGATCATTTCCTTAATCCGGTCCCGGATCGTCACGAAGTAGTCCTTATCTACAGAGACGATGTCGCCGGTGCGGAACCAGCCGCCTTGGTACCCACCGGTAGCCTTCTCCCAGGTCTGCACTGTCGCCGTCGGGAGGTTCATGGCCCCGGACTGGAGAAGCGGATGCTCTCCGGCCCGACGCCACGCTCCGCCGCCGCCGGGCGGCAACTGACTCACCCGCTGCACCGCCTTGTCCCAGACGATCGCCACGGTGGCGCCGTGGTCTTCGGACTGGTGGCGCAGCTCCCGGTCCGTATATAGGGGTATCCGTGCGTCGGCCAGGGCTCATGCAGGTGCTCCGGGGTCCCATTGCTAGCTGGAGGAGGGGCCCGGGTGTGCGCCCGGACACGGCCGCGATCCGGTGTTATGGAAGAATCCGGGCCGGAAAAGGCCAGTGTTTTTCCCAAGGTCTGCGACTCACACTGTCCGCGGGGGAACCGCATCACGAAGCTGAGTGGACAAAGCAAGGAGTTTCGTCATGATCAAACCTCAAACTGGGGAACGCTGTGCGATCGACGGCGAACCGGGGCCGCAGGGCTACCTATCGGCCGTACGCGGGGGAGCTGAGGACTGATGGCCGAGAAATCTGCTGAGACGGCCGGGCTGTCCCGGCGCACGCTGTTGCGGTTGGGGGCAGCTGGGGGAGCCGGAGCCGCGCTGGTCGCCGCGCAGGGGTGGGGAGCCCCGTTACTGGCTCAGAGGGGGCTGCTCTCGGCCGACGGCGCTTTTGCCGCCACATCGACAGCGCTTAGTGATGGGCTTTTCTACCTTGAGAAGTTCCCGACGAGCCCGCTGATCATCTACCCGTTTACCGATCCCCTGCCGATCCCGAGGGCGCTCGCCCCGGTCCCGAGGTCGGTGTACAGCGCCTGGCGGAATCCGCCGGGACCTGGGACGGGCCAGCAGAACTCGCTGCGCAACGAGCGGCACCAGATCTGGCCCGGTCAAATCGGCTATCCAGACCCGATCGTCTACAAGGTCGACGTACTGCTTCGGACCCACGCCTTCACCACGTCGCAGGTGCTGCCGATCGACGCAGATGGTAAGCCGACTGTCTCGTTCGACTCAGCCGGCAAGACTTATTCCCCGGGCACGAAGCGGACCTTGCCTCTCAGTACGATCTACGGTTTCAACGGCACCTTCCCCGGGCCGATGATCAACGCTGAATACGGCAAGCCGGCGCTGGTCCGCTTCGAGAACCACCTGGATGAGAACCCGCTCAACCTCGATCGCCAGGACTTCGGCTCTCCGGACCTGTCCTTCCTCACCCACCTGCACAACGGCCACACCGCACCGGAGAGCGACGGCAACCCGCACTACTCGATGGTGGCCGGGCCGAAGCATCCGGGCTTCAGGCCGCAGATGTGGGTCGACAACCTGTACCTGAACTGGCCGGCTGGTGGAGACGACCGGGAGAAGCAGAGCTTCTTCTGGTTCCACGACCACACGATGGACCACACCGGCTCTAACGTCTACAAGGGCCTGGTCGGCCTGTACCCCATCTACGACCCGAAATACGGTCTGGACATGGGCGACGAGCGGCAGGGCCTCCGGCTGCCCGGCGTCCGCACCAACAACCCGGACGGGTCCTTCGACGTCAAATACGACATCCCGCTGGCCTTCTCCGACTTCCGCCTTGACGACGGCGACACGGTGCACAAGGACATCCACGACGGGCTGGGCCAGTTCCCGGCCGCCAAGAACCCGGCCAAGCACCCCGAGTGGTGGGGTAAGACGTTCTACAAGCACTTTCCCAACCACGGCTTTGTCGGCGACATCTGCACTGTCAATGGCACGGCCTCCCCGGTTCTGGAGGTGAAGCGCCGCAAGTACCGCTTCCGGTTCCTTGACGCCTCGATCTCGAGGATCTACGAGTTCAAGCTGATGAGCTCGACGCTGGGCCCGAAGTCATCGGCGTCACTCGGCTACAAGGATGACGAGCTTGAGGGCCAGTACCGCATCGAGGACGGCCAGCAGTGCATTCAGTTCACCCAGATCGCCTCGGACGGCGGGCTCCTGCCGTTCCCGATCAAGCGGGACTCGTTCGAACTGTGGCCGGCCAAGCGCCGCGAGGTGATCGTCGACTTCACCCGATACCAGGACGGCACGCCGACTACCAAGGGCGATGTCATCTACCTCACGAACGTCATGAAGATGCCCAACGGGCGGATGTGGTCCAACTCGTCCCGCTTCTTCCCCGATCCGAAGTACAAGGTGCCGGTGCTGAAGTTCGTGATCGGCGACGACGCCCCGGATGACAGCCAGATCCCGGCGCCCCAAATGCCCCTTCGTCCGCTCCCGCCGCTGCCGGGGAACTGGAAGAACCTTCTGGACAACCGCCTGATCTTCGAGGTGAAGCGCGGCAGCTTGGGCGGGGAGACCGAATGGCTCATCAACGGCAAGCCCTTCGACCCGACGACGGTGCTGAAGTGCCTGAAAAACCCGGCCGGCGCGACGCCGCTGGCCCAGCAGAAGAAGAACAGCTTTAACCTCTGGGAGGTCCGCAACGGCGGAGGCGGCTGGGTACACCCCTTCCACCTGCACATGGAGGAACACCGCACCGTCATGCGCAATGGCAAGGACGTGACCCGCGGCGGAGACCCCTCCCATCCGGACGACGTCTCCCGGGAGGACCTGGTGGCGCTCGACCCGGACGAGTCGGTGATCATCTACCGCGGATTCCGCGACTTCGTCGGACCGTACGTGGCGCACTGTCACAATCTGGCGCACGAGGACCACGCCATGATGTTCGGCTGGGAGATCACACCGTGACTGCCTGCCGCCTCCCCTAATGAACCGAGCGGCCGGGGCTTGTCGCACCAGACAAGCCCCGGCTCCGGCAACTGATATGCGAGGCAACGCAAGATGATCGAGAACACCATGCTCGGCAACTCCGTCAACGAGCGCAGCGGCGCGATCCCGGGCCCAGCCGTCCCGTGGCTGACGGTTGCATCAATGGCTGTCGTGATGGCCTACGCTGACGGCTTCTGGATGATGACTCTGCGGGGTGCCGTCGGCGCCATTGAACGCACGGAGGAGCCATTCGCGAGCTGGTTGCGTGAGTCCACCCTGGTCCTGCCGGTTTTCGTCTTCGCTGTGCTCGGGGCCCTGGCGCTGGCGCTCCATCTTTTCGGGCCGGTGCTGCGCCCGTCGAGGACGGTCCTGGCGGCGCTGCTGGTCGCTGCGGCTGGCACCGCCGTCGGCATCGCAGAAATTGCGGTCAGCTCGGCGTACGACTATGACCTGCAGTCAAGCCAGCTGCAGCTGATGGACTCGATGAGTCGTACCTGCACGGAAGGGAACTGCCTGGCGCTGCAACAGCAGGCGTCGCTCGGGCTCCAGGTGCGCGCCGTGGGCTATGGCAGCGGGATACTCCTGGTCACCAACCTCGTCCTCGTCGGCTGGGTCGCGGCGATCCGGGGCGGCCGGCTGGACATCAGCAGGACCCGACGGCGAACGGCCCGCGGCGGCCAGATTGACCACCGGCGGCTGTTTCTGGCTGCCGCGCTGTTCGGCAGCGCTGCCATCCATGCTGCCGTCGTACCCGAGCATCTTGGCGAATGGGCCGCCGCCGGTGCCTTCTTCATTATTCTCGCCGCAGCACAGCTTGCCGTTGGCCTCTTGTCCATCGGACGGCCGCACCGCACCATGCTCCTGTCCGTCGCGGCAGTCTCGATCGTGCCGCTGGCGCTGTGGCTATGCTCCCGTACAGTCGGACTGCCTTTCGGACCCGCAGCCGGCGTACCCGAACCGTCGGGACCGTCGGACTGGGCTGCCGGCGTCCTGGAGCTGAGCACGTTGGTGGCCGCCGTCGTCCTGCTCCGCGAAAAAGGCCGGCTCCCCAGACGCCCACCGGCGTCATCCCACCTCCGCTCGCTCCCGGTTGTGGCGGCGATCGCCGTCAGCGTCCTGGGACTCGCCGGAACCGGCCTGGCCTCGTTCGACAACCCGGGAAGCCCGGGGGAAGAATCGGTGAGAACTTCCCCGCATTGAGACGCACAAGGCATGTGAGGGGCTTAAGGCCCTAACCGGGTCCTTGGCGGGCGGCGCACACTGAAGTGTCAGCGGACCGTTGGGCACTGCTGCTCGGGTCGTGGGCTGGCGGAGCCGTCACGCCACGGGAAGAGCAGGATTCGCAATGAGTAAACCAATCGTCGTCGGCATCAATGGGTCGGCCGGAAGCGAGGCCGCACTCACGTGGGCACTTCAGCGGGCGGCCCGACTCCAGCTCCCAGTCATCGCTATTCATGCAGTGGACGACCGTTGGATGTCTCCTGATTTCCAGTATCAGGAGCTCATCAGGGAATCGGGCATGGAACTGTTGCATAAGGCAGCGGCCAGCGCCAGCCGGCAGGCGCCCGACGTGAAGGTGGAGATCCAGCTTCGTCATGGCAGCGCGGGCGCGGCACTGCGGGAGGCGTCCAAACAGGCGTCCATGGTGGTTGTCGGCGTACATGACAGGCATTGGATGGACGGCGGTCCCCTGACGGACCGCGCTCTACAGATCGTCTCCGCCTCGGACAGCCCGGTAGCCGTCATCCCGCTCAAGCAGGGGGCCGCTGCCGGGGGCGTCGTCGTCGGCGTCGACGGCTCCGAAGAGTCTAGCCAGGCCGTCCAGTTCGCTGCCGCCGAAGCCGACCGCGGCCGCGATGAGCTGACCGTGGTGCTCGGGTTCCGGAGCCCTGCGCGCTGGGTCGAGAACAAGTTGCCGTCGAGCGGACTCGCCGAAACCATTGTTGAGGAGGAACGGATCGTCCTTGCCGAATCCGTGGCCGGCCTGGGCGACAAGTACCCCGACCTGGTGGTCCATCAGCGCCTCGAAAAGGACACCGAGCCGGCCAAAGCCCTCGTCGACATCGCTGCGGAGGCACGCCTGCTGGTTGTCGGCAGCCGGGGGCGTGGAGGCTTCTCCCGGCTGGTGCTCGGCTCCACAGCCCACGCTGTCCTGCTGCACGTGCCGTGCCCAACCATTGTCACCCGGCTGCGCAAGGTCAAGCACGAGGCCTGACACCCGGCGAGGACTCCGTTTCCACCACCGGTCGCGGGAAGAACAGAAGCCCGCTCCCGGAGGGTCTTTCCGCTGCCGCCGGCGGATGGGAGGATGATGCCGTGGATCCCTTTTTCAATTTTGTCAGTCACTTTTGGTGGCTCGTATTTCCGCTGAGCGGGCTGATGGGCGGCTGGGCGCGCTCGTGGTCCAAAGCCAGCGAACGCCGGCACCGCCGCCGCGTGGAGCTGTACCAGTTGCGTAACAGGGCGGCGGAAGTGGAGCAGGCAAGCCAGGCGGAGGTCGAGGCGCTGATGGCGGCCCATGACGAGGTCAACCGGCGCTGGCTGGACTACGAGCTGGACGTGGGAAAACTCATCGACTTTCCCGTCATGACGGACGTGCGTGAGCCGCTCACGGTGGCGTTCCTGCGGGCCAAGCGGGAGGC
The DNA here is from genome assembly GCF_040546335.1 of Arthrobacter sp. UYEF20. Classification (NCBI taxonomy): domain Bacteria; kingdom Bacillati; phylum Actinomycetota; class Actinomycetes; order Micrococcales; family Micrococcaceae; genus Arthrobacter; species Arthrobacter sp. UYEF20. The sequence goes on from NZ_JBEPNP010000005.1 coordinate 171,957, forward strand.
GGACGGGCTGCGTCCCGCCGGGGCCGGGGACATCACGACGGCTGCTCGGCTGGGGGAGTACCGTGCGGCCGTCCGCAGCTTTGAGCTGGCATTCGAGGTGGCGGAGCGGGAGGCCCGGCGGATCAAGGACAGCAACTTCACCGGACCGGAGCGCGAGAGGCTCGGGACGGCCCGGAAGCTGCTCAGGATTGCTTCCGACACCGCCGCCACGCCGGCCGAGAGGCAGACGGCGTACAAGCGTGCCCGGCGGGAACTGGACGGGCTGATCGTGCTGCCCGACGTCGCACTGGCGGCGCTGGAGGAGAAGATCGCCGGGATGCTCGACGCCGGACCGAGGCCCTAGCCGGGCGGACACCGGCGGGGTGTCCGGCGTTCGGCGTCCCGGAGCTTGTTTTGCCCTGATGCCTTTCCCACGTACGATCTATAGGGTTTCAAGCTACTTTGCTGGACGCCGCACGTCGTCCCGGTCAATCCCGGATGAACGTTGCGCGGCGACAGGAATGAAAATGCTGGCCGTCGACTCTGCAGATTGGGCAACAGGTGGAAATCACCGTAATGGTGGCGCTGGTAATATCGCTGGCGCTTTTCTTCGACTTCACCAACGGATTTCATGACACTGCCAACGCGATGGCCACCCCCATCGCGACCGGTGCCATCAAACCCAAAACGGCAGTTGCCCTCGCGGCGGTGCTGAACCTTGTGGGCGCATTCCTTTCGACGGAAGTGGCCAAGACCGTGTCCGGCGGCATCATCAAGGAAGGCTCGGGCGGGGTCCAGATCACGCCGGAGATCATCTTCGCGGGACTGATGGGCGCCATCCTCTGGAACATGATCACCTGGCTCAAGGGCCTGCCGTCGAGTTCCTCGCACGCGCTCTTCGGGGGCCTGATCGGGGCCGCCATTGCGGGCATCGGCATCCACTCGGTGAACTTCGAAACCCTGCTCCAGAAGGTGATCCTGCCGGCCATCTTCGCGCCGATCATCGCCGGCGGCGTGGCCTACCTGTGCACCAGGCTGGCTTACGCCCTCACGTCCCGGCACGACCCGGAAACCGGCAGCAAGCTCACCCAGAAGCGCGGCGGATTCCGCACCGGCCAGATCTTCACCTCCAGTCTCGTTGCCCTCGCCCACGGAACCAACGACGCCCAGAAGACCATGGGCATCATCACCCTTGTGCTGATCTCCGCCGGCACCCAGCAGGCCGGCACCGGACCGCAGTTCTGGGTCATCACCGCCTGCGCCCTGGCCATCGCGGTCGGCACCTACGCAGGAGGCTGGCGCATCATCCGGACCATGGGGTCCGGCCTCACCGACGTCAAGCCCGCCCAGGGCTTCGCCGCCGAGACCAGCACCGCCTCCGCGATCCTGGCCTCCTCCCATCTGGGCTTCGCATTGTCCACCACCCAGGTGGCCTCCGGCTCCGTGATCGGTTCCGGACTGGGCCGCCGCGGCACGACAGTGCGCTGGGGCACCGCCGGACGGATCGCCGTCGGCTGGCTCTTCACCCTCCCGGCCGCCGGCATCATGGGTGCCCTCACGGCGATGCTGGTGGGGATCGGGGTGGTCGGCGTTGTCATCGCCGCCGTCGCCGGAACCGCCGCCGTCCTGTACATGTTTTTCCATTCGCGGAAATCGCACGTGGGCCACCACAACGCCGTCGAGGTCGAGGAAGCCGGGCAGGCCGTGCAGTTCCGCAAGAAGAAGGCGATTGCCGTCAGGCGCGGCATCAACAAGACGAAGGATGGCCAGTAATGAAATGGCTGGAACTGTTGCAGGTCGCCGGAGCAACCCTCGTTGCCGCGGTAACCGTCGTCGTCCTCTACGCCCTCGGAGTCCGGCTCACGGCCATCGCCGGCGACGTGCGTGAAAACAAGCCGGTATGGGTCCGTCCGCTCGCTATCGCGTGCTTCGGCCTGTGTGGCATCGCCGTCCTGTTTGGGCTCTACCTGATCATTCCCTACTTCAGCAAGTAGCCGGCGGCACGGCACCGTCTGCCGGCCCTGCGGACGACGGCCCGCTCGCCCTCCGGCCCCGCCGCCCGCGGTCGCCGCGGGCTATGGGAACCCCAGAAGGTAATCGCTAGGCTGGGGCCATGTCGAGTCTCCAGTATTTCGTGGCCTCATCCCTGGATGGATTCATCGCTACAGCCGATGACAAACTGGACTGGCTGTTGCAGTTCGACGGCTTCGCCGGGGGCAAGGAAAGTTACGATGCGTTCATGGCCGACGTCGGCTGCATCGTGATGGGCGGCGAAACCTACGCCTGGCTCATGGAACACGAACCCGGCAACTGGCCCTACCCGTCCACACCGTGCTGGGTCTTCACCCACCACGAACTCTCGGCTCCCAAGGGAACGGACATCACCTTTGTCCGCGGCCCCGTGGGGGAGTTCGTCGAGGACCTCAAGGAGGAGGCGGGCGGGCGGAACGTCTGGATCGTAGGCGGCGGTGTGTTGGCAGCGCAGTTCGCGGACGCCGGCGTGCTGGACGAACTCATCATCTCAATCATCCCGGTGGTGCTCGGGAACGGCAAAGCCGTGCTTCCGCTGGCCGGCCCGACGGCGCCGCTGGAGCTGATCTCCTCCCAGACCATGGGCCGGGGAATCGTGGAGCTGCGCTACCGGTTCGGCGGACAGCGTCCCTGACGGGCGTGCGGCGCAGCGGTGCGCAGCAGCCTGTGCCGCAACAATGCTGTGCCGCAACAACGCTGGATCGAGACCTACTCTGCGATGTCCCGGATCAGGTTGGTGATCCGTGCCGTGGACAGCCGGCGGCCCTGCTCGTCCGTCATGACAATCTCATGCGTGGTGATGGTCCGGCCGAGGTGGATGGAAGTGCACGTCCCGGTCACAGTGCCCTTGGTGATGGCCCGGTGATGCGTCGCGCTGACGTCGATTCCCAATGCCTGCCTCTTGGGCCCGGCGTGCATTCCGGCGGCAAAGGAACCAAGAGTCTCGGCCAGGACCACATGGGCGCCGCCGTGCAGAATCCCGGCCACCTGGGTGTTGCCTTCCACCGGCATGGTGCCTACCGTGCGCTCGGGACTCATCTCCAGGAAATGGATCCCCATCTTCACCACCAGCGCCCCCACGCCGTGCTGTCCGAGCCAGTCGTGCATTTCCTCGGGCACTCCGGCAGCCGCCAGTTCGGCCGCGAACGGGCCCGGCGTGAAATTGTCCATCATGGGAACTAGGCTGGCACCTGTGAGCGAAACTACCAAACCGGCCCCTTCCCCCCTCTCGGCAGACATCTCGGCAGACACGGCAGCAGCGGCGGAGAACGCCTCCCTCCTGGTCGCTGAGCCCGTCAAGAAGCTCCGCTCCGCGGCGGCGGTGTCTGCAACCGAGGCGCCCGCCGTCCCGATCACGGACCAGCCCCGGCTGATGGTCCTCGACGGCCACTCCATGGCCTTCCGTGCCTTCTTCGCCCTGCCGGCGGACAAGTTCTCCACCGCCAACGGGCAGCACACCAACGCGATCCATGGGTTTACTTCCATGCTCATCAACCTCATCAAGGAACAGAAGCCCACCCACATTGCCGTAGCCTTCGACGTCTCGGATGACACCACGCACCGCAAGGCCGAGTACAGCGATTACAAGGGTGGCCGCAACGAAACTCCCCGGGAGATGAGCGGCCAGATCGACCTCATCGACAAGGTCATGGGCGCGTGGGGCATCAAGACCATCAAGATGCCCGGCTACGAAGCCGACGACATCCTTGCCACACTCGCCGCCATGGGAGATCAGGCCGGTTATGAGGTGCTGCTCGTGTCCGGTGACCGCGACGCCTTCCAGCTCATCACGGAAAACGTGTTCGTGCTCTACCCCAAAAAAGGCGTGAGCGATATTCCCCGGTTGGACGCGGCAGCCATCCAGGAGAAGTACTTCGTCAGCCCCACGCAATACTCGGACCTTGCCGCCCTGGTGGGGGAGTCAGCGGACAACCTTCCCGGCGTTCCCGGCGTCGGTCCCAAAACGGCAGCCAAGTGGATCAACCTCTACGGCGGACTCGAGGGAGTCCTCGAAAACCTGGATTCCATCGGCGGGAAGGTAGGGGACGCTCTCCGCGACAATGTGGAGGCCGTCAAGCGCAACAGGCGGTTGAACAGGCTCCACACCGATCTCGACCTCCCGGTAACGCTGGACGAGCTCTCCGAACCACGGCCTGACCAGGCCGCACTGGAGGAGCTGTTCGACACCCTCGAATTCAAGTCCATCCGTACCCGGCTCTTTGCCCTCTACGGCAGTGAGGCCCCGGAAACGGCGGAGCGGGAAAGCATCGACACGCCGGATTTCGTGACCCCCGCACAGGCGGCTGAGCTGGCCGCCTTCCTGGCGGCAGGCGCCACGCAGCGATCCGCAGTAGCCGTCGATCTGGTCCCCGGACGGATCGGCGAGGACGCCGCCGCGCTGGCGATCGTCCGCGACGGCGCCGCCGCGTACATCGACCTGGCCAGCCAGGACGCCGGCTCCGAAAACGTCCTGGCAGCGTGGCTGCGGGACCCCGAATCGCCCAAGGTGATGCACGGGTACAAGGCTGCCCTGAAGGCACTGGCCGCCCGGGGTTTGGAACTCGAGGGCGTGGTGGATGACACCTCGATCTCCGGCTACCTGATCGAGCCTGACCGCCGCAGCTACGAGCTCGCGGAGCTGGCGCAGCACCACCTCAACATCGGAATCTCCACCGCCGCAGCGAAGGCAGGACAGTTGGAGCTGGACCTTGACGGCGATGAAGCCGCCGCCGCCGGCGCACTCGTCCAGGCCGCCGCCGTCGTCCACGCCCTGAGCCGCTACTTCGAAGCGGAGCTGAAGGAGCGCCAGGCGCAGGAGCTCCTGTCCACCCTCGAGCTTCCGGTCAGCCAGGTCCTGGCCGACATGGAACTGGCCGGGATCGCGATCGACATGCGGCGCATGGACGAGCAGTTGGCCGATCTTGCCAAGGTGATCGACAACGCGCAGGAGCAGGCCTTCGCCGCAATCGGACACGAGGTGAACCTGGGATCGCCCAAGCAGCTGCAGACCGTCCTCTTCGACGAGCTCCAGCTGCCCAAGACCAAGAAGATCAAGTCCGGCTACACCACCGACGCCGCCTCGCTGAAGAACCTCCTGGAAAAGACCGGGCACGAATTCCTGGTCCAGCTGATGGCGCACCGCGAGTCGTCGAAGCTGCGCCAGATGCTGGAGTCACTCAAGAAATCCGTGACCGAGGACGGCCGGATCCACACCACCTACGCGCAGAACGTGGCCGCCACGGGACGGATCTCGTCCAACAACCCGAACCTCCAGAACATCCCCATCCGCAGCGAGGAGGGCCGGCGCGTGCGCGGCATCTTCGTCGTCAGCGAGGGCTACGAATGCCTGCTGTCGGCGGACTACTCGCAGATCGAAATGCGCATCATGGCCCACCTCTCGGGGGACGCCGGGCTGATCCAGGCCTACAAGGACGGCGAGGACCTCCACCGGTTCGTGGGCTCCAACATCTTCCACGTGCCCACCGAGCAGGTGACCAGCGCCATGCGCTCCAAGGTCAAGGCGATGTCCTACGGCCTTGCCTACGGGCTGACCTCCTTCGGGCTCTCCAAGCAGCTGGAGATTTCCGTGGACGAGGCACGGACCCTCATGAAGGACTACTTCGACAGGTTCGGCGCCGTCCGGGACTACCTGCGCGGCGTCGTGGACCAGGCACGCATCGACGGTTACACGGCCACCATCGAAGGCCGCCGGCGCTACCTCCCGGACCTCACCAGCACGGACCGCCAGCTTCGCGAGAACGCGGAGCGCATCGCGCTGAACTCACCGATCCAGGGCTCGGCTGCGGACATCATCAAGCGGGCCATGCTGGGCGTCTCCGGTGCGCTGGCCGGGCAGGGGCTGAAATCGCGGATGCTGCTGCAGGTCCATGACGAACTGGTCCTCGAGATCGCCACCGGCGAGCGGGAGGCCGTGGAGAAACTCGTGACGGAGCAGATGGGGGCGGCTGCCGAGCTGACCGTTCCGCTGGACGTCCAGATCGGCGTCGGTTCCAGCTGGTACGACGCCGGGCACTAGGTTTACTGCTCCGGCCTGCCGGGGCAACAGGCTTCAGCGGCAGGTCTTTTCACAGTGGGAGAAATACGTGGCAGAGAAGTATGAGATCAGGCGGTTCCGCGCGGCAGAAAAAGCCGGAGCCGGCTACGCCTGGGGCACGGAGTGGCTGCGCGGCGTCGGCGTCGGCTTCTACGACGACCGGCACAAGGACGAGTTCGTGGACAAGGTCCTGGCCATGTACCGCGTGGACAACCGCGAGATGACGGGGGTCTACCAGACCGGCGACGTCGCGGCCCACTCCCTGGCGTCCGACGTGCCGGTGGCCACCTTCGCCACGCTGCGCAAGGAGCTGAACATCGGCTACGGCCGGCAGTTGCCGGCCCACATGGTCACCGCGGTCACGGTGCGCGGCACGCACCGTCGCCAGGGGCTGCTGCGCCGGATGATGACGGAGGACCTGACGGCCGCCCGGGCGGACGGGATGGCCATAGCGGCCCTGACCGCCTCGGAAGCGTCGATCTACGGCCGGTTCGGCTACGGCGTCGCCACCTTCGAGCGCAGCATCACTGTGGACACCGGGCCGCGCTTCCAGCTTCGGCACAGCGCCACCGGCCGGGCGGAAATCGCCGACCCCAGGGTCCTGCTGGACCTTGCCCCCGAGGTGTTCGCCCGCGTCCACCGGCTTACCCCGGGTTCGCTGGGCCGTCAGGAGGCGTACCGGCAAAGGGTTTCCGGCGCACTGTCCAAGGACGGCACCGAGGATGACGGGGTCAAGTGTGCCCTGCACTACGACGCCGACGGTACGGTGGACGGCTACGTCTCCTACAAGTTTGCCGGCTGGGAGGCCAAACCTCCCACGGTCAAGATTGTTGACCTGCTGGCTGCCAGCGACGCCGCCCAGCTGGAGCTGTGGCAGTTCCTGGGCGGTATTGACCTGGTGGAGCGGGTCAGTTGGCAGGAGGCGCCGGTTGACGATCCCTTGGGCTGGGCGCTGGAGGACCCGCGCTGCATTGAGGCCTCGGACCACCGCGACATGCTCTGGCTCAGGATCCTGGACACGGAGGCGGCCCTGGCGGCACGCCGCTATGCCGCGGACGGCACCCTCGTGGTGCGGATCCTGGACGGCCTGGACCTTGCCGGCGGAACGTTTGAGCTGGCCGTGCACGACGGCGGCGCCACCGTCAGCCGCGTGGAAGGGGACCGCGCACCGGACCTTGTCATGGACGTCGCGGCGCTGGGCTCCATTTACCTCGGCGGCGTCTGCCCGGTCACGCTGGCCGCGGCGGGCCGGATCAGCCAGCCCACCGAGGGAGCTGCGCTGACCGCCCGGCGGATGTTCGGCGTCGAACGCGCCCCGCACTGCCTCACGCATTTCTAGGCGGATGCCGCCCCGGGAGAGCCTCGACGAGCCGCCTTGCGCTTTGACCGGCGTTGACGTAAACGACTAGACTAAACGGGCGTGTACTACGTGCGCGCATCTAGAATCCACAAATCAGGATGACCCGGCTGATCTCAGGTGAGATGCCGTGTGCTTCGTCGGCATTCCATAATGCGGGCGCAGCGGTTTGCCTGACCGACTCACTATCCACAACGGAGCCCCTACTACATGACCATCACCTCCACCGAGAAGCCCGGTACCCCCGTAGTCGCGATCAACGACATCGGTACCGCTGAGGACTTCCTCGCAGCAGTCGACGCCACCATCAAGTACTTCAACGACGGAGATCTCGTCGAAGGTACGGTCGTCAAGGTTGACCGCGACGAAGTTCTGCTCGACATCGGTTACAAGACCGAAGGTGTCATTCCCTCCCGCGAGCTGTCCATCAAGCACGACGTTGATCCCGGAGACGTTGTCTCCGTTGGGGATCTCGTCGAGGCCCTGGTGCTCACCAAGGAAGACAAAGAAGGCCGCCTGATCCTCTCCAAGAAGCGTGCTCAGTACGAGCGTGCCTGGGGCGACATCGAGAAGGTCAAGGAAGAAGACGGTGTCGTCACCGGTACCGTCATCGAGGTTGTCAAGGGTGGTCTTATCCTCGACATCGGCCTGCGCGGCTTCCTGCCCGCATCCCTCGTCGAGATGCGCCGTGTGCGCGACCTTGCTCCGTACATCGGTCAGAAGATCGAAGCCAAGATCATCGAGCTGGACAAGAACCGCAACAACGTTGTGCTGTCCCGCCGTGCATGGCTCGAACAGACCCAGTCCGAGGTCCGCTCCACGTTCCTCAACAAGCTGGAAAAGGGCCAGGTCCGTCCCGGCGTCGTTTCCTCCATCGTCAACTTCGGTGCCTTCGTGGACCTGGGCGGCGTAGACGGCCTGGTTCACGTTTCCGAGCTGTCCTGGAAGCACATCGACCACCCGTCCGAGGTTGTCGAAGTTGGCCAGGAAGTCACCGTCGAGGTTCTCGAGGTGGACCTGGACCGCGAGCGTGTTTCCCTGTCGCTCAAGGCTACGCAGGAAGATCCGTGGCAGACCTTCGCCCGCACCCACGCCCTCGGGCAGGTTGTTCCGGGTAAGGTCACCAAGCTGGTTCCGTTCGGCGCGTTCGTTCGCGTTGAAGACGGCATCGAAGGCCTGGTCCACATCTCCGAGCTCGCAGTCCGCCACGTTGAGCTGGCCGAGCAGGTTGTCTCCGTAGGGGACGAGCTGTTCGTCAAGGTCATCGACATCGACCTCGAGCGTCGCCGCATCTCCCTCTCCCTCAAGCAGGCTAACGAGGGCGTTGACGCCGAGTCCACCGAATTCGATCCGGCTCTCTACGGCATGGCCGCCGAGTACGACGAAGAGGGCAACTACAAGTACCCGGAGGGCTTCGATCCGGAGTCCAACGAGTGGCTTGAAGGCTACGAGACGCAGCGCACCGCCTGGGAGCAGCAGTACGCTGACGCCCAGACCCGCTGGGAAGCCCACAAGAAGCAGGTCACCCAGCACGCTGCCGACGACGCTGCAGCAGCAACGTCCGGCGAGAGCGACTCCGGCACCACCAGCTACTCCTCCGAGCCGGCTGCAGCCGAGACCGGTGCAGGCACGCTTGCTTCGGACGAGGCTCTTGCAGCACTGCGCGAGAAGCTGACCGGCAACTAATTGCCCCTGACGCTCGAGGGGTCCGCTCCCTGAGCCTTGGCAGTTAGCTCCGTTGCACCGTGAAGGTGGCCGTCCCCTCGGGGGCGGCCACCTTTCGTGGTACGCCCGGACGCGTGCTGGGCGGTTGATCCCGTGGGACATGTCCAGTCCTGTAAGGATCCGGTGGGACATGTCCAGTGGCCGGTAAGGATCCAGTGGGACATGTCCAGTCCTGGGCCCGGGGAATGAGCACTTGGGGATTATGTCCGGTGGCTGCGGCAAGCGTGGGGCATGTCCCGTGGAGGGGCCGTCAAACCGGACGGACAGAGCCTTGACGGCGGCGCGGCCCCGAGTCCACACTTTGCAGGTGCACACCGCGTCTTACCCGGGGGACTATTCATGACTGAAGCATCACGAACGGCACAAACCGCAGCAGCACCCGACGGCCCCGGCCCGTGGCCGCGGGGGATCGGCGCCATCACCTTGTTCGTCGAGGACCTGGCGGCCACCAAGCACTTCTATCAGGAGGTTTTCGGCCTGACGATCGCCTTTGAGGACGATGCCTCGGCCGTATTCAGATTTGAGAACACCACGATCAACCTACTGAAGACCTGCGCGGCACCCGAGCTGATTCAGCCCGCGGCTGTGGCCCCTCCCACGGTCGGGGCCCGGATGCAGTTCACCATCGAGGTCGACGACGTCGACGCCATGTGCGCCGAACTGGCGAGCCGCGGCGTCGAACTGCTGAACGGCCCGATGGACCGGCCATGGGGGATCCGCACGGCCAGCTTCCGCGATCCGGCCGGTCACATCTGGGAGATCGCGCACTAGCAGGACCGCGTCTGCCGCAGCTCAGGAGGACATGTCCGCTCTAGGCCTCCGGTTCGAGGGGACATGTCCAGTCCTGGGCCCGGGGGATGGGCAAATGGGGTATATGTCCAGTGGCCGCGGGGAGGACGGGGCATGTCCCGTCGTGGGTCCCGGTCCAAGAGGGCATGTCCAGTCTTAGCTCTCGGGTTCAGGGGGACATGTCCAGTCCTGGGACCGGGGAATGCGCATGGTGGGTATCTGTCCAGTGGCCGCGGGGAGCGTGGGGGTCAGCCCAGCAAGATGCGGGCCTTCACCGGAACAGCCTCTGCGCCGGAGGCATCCCCGGCCACCAGTTCGGCGCCCGCTGCTCGCAGGAGCGCCAGCGCACCGGCATTGCCGGCCGTGGTATCAGCTTCCAGGACCGTGGCTCCTGACGCCTCGGCCTGCGCCCTGACCAGCCGGAGTGCCTCGCTGCCGATTCCCCGGCCGCGGAAGCTCCGCGCCAGCCAGATCCCGGTTTCCAACGCCCCGGGACCGGCCCTGCGGAGCCGGATGGACCCGGCGAGCTCGCCGTTGCAGCTGATCGCCCAGCTCTTCTGCCGCGCGGGACCGTCCAGCCCGGACGCCGCGTCGTGGTGGTACTCGCGGAACCAGCTGATCCGTTCCGAGTTCCAGCCGGCAGCGCTGCCCAGCGGAGGCGTCACCTCGTCGGCGTCGGCGTCCTGGATGGCGACGGTCAGGAGATGCTCCAGCACCTCCTCGCTGACATCCACCAGCGCCACGGCAACAGGCAACTCAGCTGATGGGGACATCGGTCCACTCCGTTTCTCCGGGCAGCAGCACTGCGCTTCCGGCTGAGAGGGCGGCGAGCCGCTCACCGGCCTCGGCCAGCCCGGCCGGATCGTCCGGCAGGGCAAGCCTGAGAACAGTAGTCTGCGCCTCGTAGCTGGTTTCCGCCATGACGTAGCCCGCGGCGCGCAGGTCGTTTTCCAGCCGCCCAGCCGCCGTATGCGGCACCGAAACAGCGCAGATCCGCAGCCGGCGCCGCTGCACCAGCGGCGCCCGATCCAAAGCTGCCGACACCGATTCGGAGTAGGCCCGCACCAGCCCGCCGGCGCCAAGCAGGATCCCGCCGAAATAACGGACGACGACGGCGGTCGTGTCGCTGAGATCGGTCACCCCGGGGGCGGTCTCGCGTTTCAGCAGTGCTTCGAGCATCGGGATGCCCGCCGTCCCGGAGGGTTCGCCGTCGTCGTTGGAGCGCTGCACGTCGCGGTCGGGGCCAAGCACGAAGGCGGAACAGTGGTGCCGCGCGTCGTGGAACTCCCGGCGCAGCCCGGCGAGCACGGACCGGGCGCTTGCCTCGTCTGCCGTGCGGTGCAGCACGGTGATGAACCGGGACCGCTTGACGTCGATCTCGTGGCGGAGCTCCGGTCCGGCCAGAGTGGTGTACGCCGTGGCCCTGCTCTCCGGGGTCACCGCATCTTCTGCCACCGGATCAGTTTAGTCTGGTGGGGTGCTGAAGATCGGGTTGACGGGCGGCATCGCCTCAGGGAAGTCAGTGGTTGCCGCGCGCCTGCGCGAACTCGGCGCGGTGCTGGTCGACGCCGATGCGCTGGCGCGGGAAGCGGTGGAGCCGGGGACTCCCGGGCTCGCGCAGGTGGTCGATGCCTTCAGCAAGGCCGTCCTGGCTCCCGACGGCGGCCTGGACAGGGCGAAACTCGGTGCTTTGGTCTTCGGCAACCCGGGACGCCTCGCCGTCCTCAACGGCATTATCCATCCCCTCGTCCGGCAGCGTGCCGCCGCACTGGTGGCCGCCGCGCCACGGGGCGCCGTCGTCGTCCAGGACATTCCTCTTCTGGTCGAGACGGGGCAGGCCGCAAACTTCCACCTGGTGCTGGTGGTGGACGCCCCCGACGCCGTCCGCGTGCAGCGGATGGTCGAACACCGGAAAATGACGCCCGAGGACGCCGCGTCCAGGATGTCGGCGCAGGCCACGCGTGAGGAGCGGCTCGCCTCCGCCGACGTCGTCCTGGACAACTCCGGGTCAAAGGAAGAGGCCCGGGATGCGGTGGATCTGCTCTGGCGGCAGCGGCTCGCACCCTTCGCGGAGAACCTGGCCAAACACCGCCTGGCCCCGCGCAGCGGCGGGCCGGTGCTCAGCCCCGCGAATCCCGCGTGGCCGGCCCAGGCCGGCCGGCTGATTGCCCGCCTGCAGGCGGCGGCGCCGCAGGAGATCCTGTCCGTCGAGCACATCGGCTCCACGGCAGTGCCCGGCCTCGACGCGAAAGACGTGATCGATCTGCAGCTCAGTGTGACGGACCTGGCGACGGCGGACCGGCTCGAGCCCGTGCTGGCCCAGGCCGGGTTCCCGCGCTGGCCGGGGGCCATCGCCGACAACCCCAAGCCCTCGCACCCGGACCCGGTCGACTGGGACAAGCGCCTGCACGGCAACGCGGACCCCGGCCGCGCCGTGAACCTCCACGTCCGTGCCGCCGGGTCGCCGGGCTGGCGGTACGCGCTGTGCTTCCGGGACTGGCTGCGTGACGACGCCGCAGCCCGCACGGACTACCTCGCCGAAAAGCGGCGGGTGGCACGGCGGCACGGTGTGGACAAATCCACCGCCGGCTACGCCGCCGACAAGGAGGCGTGGTTCACCGACTACGCCGCGCCGCAGATGGAAGAGTGGGTGCGCCGCAGCGGTTGGCAGCCGCCGTCGTACGCCGCCGATCAGGCGGGCGGTAGCGCGGATGATGCCGCCTCCGGTACGGCCCAAAGCTGAATCAGGAGTTCCTGTCGGTTGCCGGCGGTAGATTAGATGCATGAGTCTTGCCCAGGAAATCAACCGCGTCGTGGCCCCCTTCGAGGTCATCAGCGACTTCCAGCCGGCGGGTGACCAGCCCGCCGCGATCGCGGAACTGACCGAGCGCATCAAGAACGGCGAGAAGGACGTGGTGCTGCTCGGCGCCACCGGTACCGGTAAGAGCGCGACGACGGCGTGGCTGATCGAGCAGGTCCAGCGGCCCACCCTCGTGATGGTGCAGAACAAGACCCTCGCGGCGCAGCTGGTCAACGAATTCCGCGAGCTGCTCCCGAACAACGCCGTCGAGTACTTCGTCTCCTATTACGACTACTACCAGCCCGAAGCCTACGTGGCGCAGACGGACACGTTCATCGAGAAGGACTCGTCCGTGAACGAGGAAGTGGAACGGCTCCGGCACTCCGCCACCAACGCGCTGCTGACCCGCCGCGATGTGATCGTCGTGGCCACAGTCTCCTGCATCTACGGCCTCGGCACGCCGGAGGAATACATCGCCGGCATGGTCACGCTCCGCAAGGGTGCGGAAATGAACCGGGACGACCTTCTCCGGAAGTTCGTCGCCATGCAGTACACCCGCAATGACATGGACTTCCACCGCGGCACATTCCGGGTCCGCGGCGACACCGTGGAAATCATCCCGATGTACGAGGAGCTGGCGATCCGGATCGAGTTCTTCGGGGACGAGATCGAGAACATCCACACCCTTCACCCGCTCACCGGGGAGATCCTCCGGGATGAGAACGAGATGTACGTCTTCCCGGCCTCGCACTATGTGGCCGGTCCGGAACGCATGGGCCGGGCGATCAAGCGAATCGAAGACGAACTCGCCGAGCGGCTCAAGGTCCTGGAAAGCCAGAACAAGCTGGTGGAGGCGCAGCGGCTCCGGATGCGCACCACCTATGACCTCGAAATGATGCAGCAGATGGGGTTCTGCAACGGCATCGAGAACTATTCCGGGCACATCGACGGCCGCGCCCGCGGGACGGCGCCGCACTGCCTCATCGACTACTTCCCGGACGATTTCCTCCTGGTGATTGATGAATCCCACGTCACCGTGCCGCAGATCGGCGCCATGTACGAGGGCGACATGTCCCGCAAGCGGAACCTGGTGGACTTCGGCTTCCGGCTGCCCTCGGCGATGGACAACCGCCCGCTGAAGTGGGACGAGTTCCAGGACCGCGTGGGCCAGACGGTGTACCTCTCCGCGACGCCGGGCAAGTACGAGCTCGGCAAGTCCGACGGTTTTGTCCAGCAGATCATCCGGCCGACCGGCCTGATCGACCCCGAGGTGATCGTCAAGCCCACCAAGGGCCAGATCGATGACCTGCTCGGCGAGATCCGGACCCGTACCGCGAAGAACGAACGCGTCCTGGTCACCACCTTGACCAAGCGGATGGCCGAGGACCTCACCGACTACCTGCTGGGCCATGGCGTGAAGGTGGAATACCTGCACTCGGACGTGGACACCCTCCGCCGGGTGGAACTGCTCCGCGAGCTCCGGATGGGCGTCTTCGACGTGCTGGTGGGCATCAACCTGCTCCGCGAAGGCCTTGACCTGCCCGAGGTGTCGCTTGTCAGCATCCTGGACGCGGACAAGGAAGGCTTCCTGCGCTCGGCGACCTCGCTGATCCAGACCATCGGCCGTGCCGCCCGCAACGTCTCCGGCGAGGTCCATATGTACGCGGACCGCATCACCGATTCCATGGCCAAGGCCATCGACGAGACCAACCGCCGCCGCGAGATCCAGGTCGCCTACAACACCGAAAAAGGGATCGACCCGCAGCCGTTGCGGAAGAAGATCGCGGACATCACGGACCAGATTGCCAAGGAGGACGCGGACACCCGCGAGCTGCTGGCCAGCGCGGGCAAGGCACGCGGCAAGGGCACGGGCGCCTCGAAGGTCCGGGCGGACGGGCTCGCCGCCGCGCCGGCCGAGGACCTCGTGGGCCTGATCGAACAGCTCACGGAGCAGATGCACGCCGCCGCCGGGGAACTGCAGTTCGAGCTCGCCGCCCGGCTCCGCGACGAGGTGGGGGAGCTGAAGAAGGAACTGCGCCAGATGCAGGCTGCGGGGCACGCCTAGGGTAGAGTTATCCGGACGTAGGGGAGTATCCCAAGCGCTACGATCGTCAACACGCACGGCACCGATGCCTTGCCGGGCGTAGCGGGCAGCCAGGCAGTACACAGGTACGTAGTACCGGACATGCAGGGCGGTCGGAGAGACTTACACCGCTCAGTCGCACCCTGCGAAAGGTTTCTCCGTGCCCGAACTTCCCCTTTGGTTTGAGATCGGCTCCTTTGTCGCTCTCGGCATCATCCTCGCCATCGACCTGCTGTTGGTCCTGAAGCGACCGCACGAGCCCTCCATGAAGGAGGCCGGACTGTGGGTTTCCTTCTACATCGCCCTGGCCCTGGTCTTCGCCGGCGCCATGTTCGCCTTCACCGGCCCGGAGTACGGCGGGCAGTTCCTCGCCGGCTGGGTGACCGAATACAGCCTCAGCATCGACAACCTGTTCGTGTTCATCATCATCATGGCGCGCTTCGCGGTACCGCGTAAGTACCAGCAGGAAGTCCTCATGGTGGGCATCATCATCGCGCTCATCCTGCGCGGCATCTTCATCATGCTCGGCGCCATCGTGATCGAACAGTTCAGCTGGGTCTTCTACATCTTCGGTGCCTTCCTGCTCTGGACCGCCTGGAAGCAGGCCCAGGACGAGGGCGAGGACGAGGAAGACAAGGAAAACCCGCTGATCGCCCGGATCCGCAAGATCCTGCCGATGTCCGAGAAGCTCGACGGCGGCAAGCTGCGCACCGAGGTGGACGGCAAGAAGGTCTTCACCCCGATGCTGATCGTCTTCGTGACCATCGGCCTGACGGACCTGCTCTTCGCCGTCGACTCGATCCCGGCCATCTTCGGCCTCACCCAGAGCGCCTTCATCGTCTTCACCGCGAACATCTTCGCCCTGATGGGGCTGCGGCAGCTGTACTTCCTGCTCGGCGGCCTGATGAGCCGGCTCATCTACCTGAAGCACGCCCTGTCCGTGATCCTCGCCTTCATCGGCGTCAAGCTGGTGCTGCACGCAATGCACGTCAACGAACTGCCCTTCATCAACGGCGGCCAGCACATCGAGTGGGCTCCCGAGATCCCCACCTACGTTTCCCTCGGGGTGATCATCGGCACCATCATTGTGGCCGTCATCGCCAGCCTGGTCAGCTCCAGGGCGTCGCAGGCCAAGCTGGATGCCCGCCTCGAAGAGGACTCCCGCAAGAGCCTCAGCGACGTCGAGTAACTCCACAGGTCCGGCTAGGCTCGGAGCGTGAAAATATTTGAAGCAGCAGCACCCGGCGGTACGGTGCTGGATCCCCGACGGGTCCAGCACCGTACCGTTTCGGTGTTAAGCGCGGCCCAGCTCCTCAGCGGGGTGGGCAGCGGTGCCAGCCTCTCCGTCGGATCCCTGCTCGCCGTGCAGCTTTCCGGCTCCAATGCCTGGGCCGGTTCGGTGACGACGGCCGTGACGCTTGCCGCCGCCGTCGCAGCTCTCCCTCTGGCCGGGCTGGCAGGGCGCCGGGGCCGTCGGGCCGCCCTCGTGACCGGGCAGCTGGCCGCGATGGCCGGGTCCCTGCTCATCATCCTCGCAACCGTGACCGGAGCCTTTCCGGTGCTGTTGCTCGGGGCCGCCCTGCTGGGGTTGGGGACCGCCGCCAACCTCCAGGCCCGCTTCGCCGCCGTCGACCTGGCCGACACCGGGCACCGCGGCCGCTCCCTCGCCATCGTCGTGTGGTCGGTCACCATCGGTGCCGTCGCCGGGCCCAACCTGATCCGTCCGGGAGCTGTTGTGGGGGAGGCGCTGGGGCTGCCGGCCCTGGCCGGCCCGTTCGTGTTTTCGACCGCCGGCCTGGCCCTCGCAGCCCTGCTGCTGGTGGTCGGCCTGCGGCCGGATCCGCTGCTGCTGGCCGCCCGGATCAGGGCTGCCGGAGCCGTGCCGGCCGCGAAGGGAACCACGGGAGTCCGACGGCGGCATGCCCTCCGCAACGGCCTGCGGGCGGTCGGGGCGTCGCCGCGGGCCCGACTGGCCCTGCTGGCCATTGTGGCCGCGCACGGCTGCATGGTCGCTGTCATGTCGATGACTCCGCTGCATCTCCAGCTGCTGAGCGAAGGGTCAATGGCTGGCATGCCGGCCGGCCATGCCTATGCCGCCAGCACCGATGTCCTGGTCCTGATCGGCTTCACCATTTCGCTGCACATCGCCGGCATGTTCGCGCTGTCCCCGGTGATGGGCTGGCTCACGGACAAGGCGGGGCGCCGGCCCGTGATCATCCTGGGGCACGGGCTGATCCTGCTCGCGGTCTGTGTTGCCGGCTTCGGGCAGCAGCAGCCCGTTCTGGTGACCGCGGGCCTCGTCCTGCTGGGACTCGGCTGGTCCGCGGCCACCATTGCCGCGTCCACCCTGCTCGCCGAAAGCGTCGGCGCCGAGGACCGGGTCCTGGTCCAGGGTGTGGCCGACACCCTGATGGGAGTTGCCGGCGCAGTGGGTGCGGGGTTCTCCGGGGTCGTGATCAGCGGTGTGGGCTACCAGGGCCTCAACCTGGCAGCTGCAGCCCTCGCCGCGGCCGTGTTGGCCGTCGCCGTCCATGCCATGGTCCGGAGCCGCAGCACCTCACAGGCAGCCGCCCAGGCCGGCTAGCTGAAACCCGGGCCGGCGAGCTGAAACCCGAGGCCGGCCAGCTGGAAGCCGGGCCGGGAAGCCGGGCCGGCCAGCTGAAAGCCGGGCCAGGCAGCGGCCATACCCGGGCTGCCCCGTCAGTCCCGGGCGGAGCGGGTCATGCCCAGCAGCCGGGCGAAGATCCCTTCGCCGTCGTCCGCGATGCCGTCGTGGTGGAAGTCCGCGGACTCCCAGACCTGCAGGCCGCGGACCGCGGCCGCGGTCTCCAGCGACAGTTCCCGGTCCACGTAGATGTCGTCGCTGTAGACGGCGGCGGCCACGGGAACGCTGTTGAGGGCCAGCCGGTCCGGATCATAGAGCGGCGCCCAGCCGGC
This sequence comes from Arthrobacter sp. UYEF20, assembly GCF_040546335.1. Taxonomy (NCBI): domain Bacteria; kingdom Bacillati; phylum Actinomycetota; class Actinomycetes; order Micrococcales; family Micrococcaceae; genus Arthrobacter; species Arthrobacter sp. UYEF20. The sequence continues at coordinate 189,712 of NZ_JBEPNP010000005.1, forward strand.
CTTCTCCGCCAGCAGCTGCGCCACGTTCCGCAGCGGGCGGAGGGCCGGATCCTGTTCGAAGTACCAGGGGTAGACCATCTCCCCGGTCAGCAGCGGCTCCGGGACGTCCGGGCGGAACTCCGGAAACTCCTGCAGGACGCGCCAGGCAGCCCAGCCGGTGGCCTCGCCCTGCCCGTAGATGGACTCGTGCATCAGGGCGTACAGCGGGTTGCCGGACCGGGACACCAGGCTGCGGACCTGTTCGAGGAAAGCATCGGAGAGCCGGCCGCCGTCGGCTGTGCCGGCAAAGGCGTCCTCCAGCAGGTGGTGCAGGGCGTCCACGCGGGTGTTCCCGCCCAGGAACGAGCCCACCATCTGGAAGCGCTCCACCGTCAGCCGTTCGCCGTCGGGCAGGAGTTCCTCGGTGTCCCTCAAATGCTGGGTGATCCTGTTGACCGTGTTCCGGTCGTCGGGGTACCAGCTGAAGTATTCGGTGTTCCGGGCGGCGACGCGCCGGAACGTGGCCCGGTACACCCGGTCCGCGGGACCCGCCAGCGGAGCCAGTCCGCCCGTGATGAGGGCTCCGCGCAGGCCCTCGGGGGCGAAGGAGAGGTAACTGAGCGCACAGAAGCCGCCGTAACTCTGGCCGTAGATGGTCCAGGGACCCGAGCCCAGGGCGTGCCGGATGGCCTCGGCGTCGGCGACGATGGAGTCCGCCCGGAAGTGCGCCAGGTACTCCGCCTGGTCCGCGTCGCTGCCGCGCAACGGCAGCGTGTTGCGGTCGACAGCGGAGGACAGCCCGGTGCCGCGCTGGTCCAGCATGAGGATGCGGAAATCCTTGGCGGCCGCCTTGCTCCAGCCGCCGAGGGACGGGAGACGGTTGCCGCGCCCGCCGGGACCGCCCTGCAGGTACAGCAGCCAGGGCAGCTCGGCCGCCTCCCGCTCGCTGTGGTCGATGGAGACGTATTCGCGGGCGAATACGGTGATCGTCTCGCCGCGGCCCTGTCCCGTCCCGTCGGCGCGGAAGTGGTCCAGGGGCACCTCGAAGTAATGCTCGGCGGTGCGCATGCCGCGGTATTCGTGCCGTGCCCTGACGGTGTGCGGGACGGTGTGGGGGACGGTGGCCCCGGCCTCCGGGGCGGCCTCCGCAGCTGCCTCGAGCAGGCCCCCGGCGGCCAGTCCTGCCACCGGCAGGTCAGCCAGGGGGCGGTCAGCCACGGGCGTGGGCCTGGCGTGCGGTGCCGAAGGCTACGAGCGCGTCGCCGGTGAGCCGGAAAGTGGACCATTCCGCCATCGGGGCGGCGCCGAGGTTCCTGTAGAAGTTAATGGAGGGCTCGTTCCAGTCCAGGACACTCCACTCGACGCGCGCGTAACCGCGTTCGACGGCGGTCGCGGCCAGGTGCTGCAGGAGCGCCTTGCCGTGGCCGGCACCCCGGGCCTCGGGCATGACGTACAGGTCCTCGAGGTAGATCCCGTGGACCCCTTCCCAGGTGGAGTAGTTCAGGAACCAGAGCGCGAAGCCCTGGACGGCGCCGGATTCGTTCTCGGCCGTCGTGGCGAAGACGCGCGGGTTTGCGCCGAACAGCGCGTCGGCGAGCATCTCCGGGGTGTTCCGGACGGCGTCCGGCTCCTTTTCGTAGATGGCCAGGTCATGGATCATCTGCAGGATTGCGGGGACGTCGTTCGCCGTCGCGGGCCGGATTACGCTCATTGTCCGAGTTTACCTACAGCCGGTTGGCGTTGGTCACCCGCACGACGGCGGTGCCGGTCTCGTCGGAGGCCGCGAGGTCCACCTCGGCCGAGATGCCCCAGTCGTGGTTGCCGGCCGGGTCCTCGAAGATCTGCCGGACCTTCCACGTGCCGGGTTCCTCGGTGATGATCAGCAGTCCCGGTCCGCGGGCGTCGGGGCCGGTGCCGATGTCGTCGTGTTCATCGAAGTAGTCATCCAGCACGTCTTCCCAGCGTTCGGCGTCCCAGCCGGATCCGCCGTCGAGCTCGCCGAGGGCGGTGGCCGCCTCATCCGCGAAGAGCTCCACGCGGCGGAACATCTCATTGCGCACCATCACCCGGAACGCGCGGACGTTGGAGGTCAGAGACGGCGGCGGTGGCGGTGGAGCGTCGTGCGGTGTCGGCGCCTTGCCGGAGGTGAGCTCCTCCCATTCGTCGAGCAGGCTCGAGTCCACCTGGCGGACCAGTTCGCCGAGCCAGGCGATGAGGTCCTCGAGGTCCTCGCGCAGGGCGTCCTGCGGGACGGTCTGGCGCAGCGCCTTGAAGCCGTCGGCGAGGTAGCGCAGCACGATGCCTTCGGAGCGGGCCAGGCCGTAGAACTGGACGAACTCGCCGAAGTTCATGGCCCGTTCGTACATATCCCGGACGATTGACTTGGGCGCGAGCTCGAAGTCGCCGATCCACGGGGCGGCCTTGCGGTAGACGTCGAACGCCTCGCCGAGGATTTCAGCCAGCGGCTGCGGGTACGTGACGTCCTCGAGCATGGCCATGCGCTGGTCGTAGTAGATGCCGTCGGCCTTCATCGCCGCGATCGCCTCGCCGCGGGCCTTCTTCTGCTGTGCGGAGAGGATCTGCCGCGGCTTCTCCAGGGTCGATTCGATCACGGACACCACATCCAGGGCGTACGACGGCGACTCCGGGTCCAGCAAGTCCAGCGCCGCGAGGGCGAAGGGGGACAACGGCTGGTTCAGGGCGAAGTTGGCCTGCAGGTGGACCGTCAGCCGGACGGTGCGGCCGTCCCGCCCCTGCTCCTCGGGCGGGATCCGCTCCACGACTCCGGCTGCCAGCAGCTCGCGGTAGATGCCGAGGGCCTTCTTCATGAGCTGCAGCTGGGAGGAGCGCGGCTCGTGGTTTTCGGTGAGCAGCCGGCGGGCGGCCTTGAACGGGTCGCCCGGGCGTTCCATCAGGTTCATCAGCATCGCGTGGGTCACGGTGAAGCTGGAGGTCAGCGGGTCCGGGACGGACTCCACCAGGCGTTTGTAGGTGGGCTCGCCCCAGGACACGAAACCCTCGGGCGGCTTCTTCTTGACCACCTGGCGCAGCTTCTTCTGGTCGTCGCCGAACTTTGCCGTGGCTTTCGCCATCGCCTTGACGTTTTCGGTGACGTGCTCGGGGGCCTGCACGACGACGGTCCCGGCCGTGTCGTAGCCGGCCCGGCCGGCCCGGCCGGCGATCTGGTGGAACTCGCGGGAGTTCAACCCCCGGGTGCGGACGCCGTCGTACTTGCTCAGGGCGGTCAGCAGCACCGTGCGGATCGGCACGTTGATGCCGACGCCGAGGGTATCCGTGCCGCAGATGACTTTGAGCAGTCCGGCCTGGGCCAGCTGTTCCACGAGCCGGCGGTACTTCGGCAGCATCCCGGCGTGGTGCACGCCGATGCCGTGGCGGACCAGCCGGTTCAGGGTCTTGCCGAAGCCGGCGGCGAAGCGGAAGCCGGCGATCAGCTCGGCGATCCTGTCCTTCTCCTCGCGGGTGCAGACGTTGATGCTCATCAGGTTCTGCGCGCGGTCGATGGCCTCCACCTGGCTGAAGTGCACCACGTACACGGGCACCTGCTTGGTGGCGAGCAGCTCCTCGAGGGTCTCGTGGACGGGAGTCTGCTCGTAGTAGTAGTGCAGCGGGATGGGCCGTTCCACGGAACTGACGGTCGTCGTCGGGCGCCCGGTCAGTTCGCTGATGCCCGCCTCGAACCGGCTGACGTCGCCGAGGGTCGCGGACATCAGCAGGAACTGGGCCTGCGGGAGTTCCAGCAGCGGAACCTGCCACGCCCAGCCGCGCTGCGGGTCGGAGTAGAAGTGGAACTCGTCCATGACGACGGAGCCCAGGTCCGCGGCTGCACCTTCCCGCAAGGCGGTGTTGGCCAGGATCTCGGCGGTGCAGCAGATGATCGGGGCGTCCTGGTTGACGCCGGAGTCACCCGTGATCATGCCGACGTTTTCGGCCCCGAAGATCTCGCACAAGGCAAAGAACTTCTCGGACACGAGGGCCTTGATCGGCGCGGTGTAATAGCTGCGCTGCCCCCGGGCCATGGCCTGGAAATGCGCGGCGATCGCAACGAGGGACTTTCCGGAACCCGTGGGGGTCGCCAGGATCACGTTGGAGCCGGCGGCCAGTTCCATGATGGCCTCGTCCTGGGCGGTGTACAGGGCCAGTCCGCGGCTTTCGGTCCATTCGACGAACCTCGTATACAGCTCGTCCGGATCCAGTCCGGTCCTGCCTGGGACTCGGGCGGCCGGGGCGGGGAGCTGATCAACAAGTTTCATTACGCCCCAGCTTAGTGGGCCGGAAGCTTAGTGGGCCGGACCCTGAAGGGGAGGACCTGCAGGAGGGGCCGGCGGCCGGCCGGCAGGGCGCGCGCCTCCTTGGTCCCGCCCCGGGCCGGGGTTACGCTTCGGACGTCGCATCCACGCCGCTGACTGGAGGAAATAATGAAATGGGATCCCGTCAAATACGTGCAGTTCGGGGACTACCGTGACAGGCCCTACTTTGACCTGACGTCCCGGATCCACGCGGACGATCCCCGGCTGGTGGTGGACCTCGGCTGCGGCCCCGGGAACCTCACCGCCACGCTCGCGGAGCGCTGGCCCGACGCCCGGGTGGTGGGCCTGGATTCCTCCGAGGAGATGCTGGCGAAAGCAGACGCCTACGCGGACAAGTTCGCCAATCTCTCCTTCGGCGTGGCCGACATCGCCGCCTGGATGCCTTCTGAACAGACGGACGCTGTGGTCACCAACGCTGCCCTGCAGTGGGTTCCCGGCCACCGCGAGCTGCTGCCGCGCTGGCTCGCCGCCCTCAGGCCCGGCGCGTGGTTCGCCCTGCAGGTGCCCGGAAACTTCAACTCGCCCTCCCACACCCTGATGCGCGGGCTGGCGGAGTCCGGGGCCTGGGCCGGCCGGCTCGGCGGTGTGCTCCGCCATGACGACGTCGTCGGCGAAGCCGCCGAATACCTCGAGATCATGCTCGACGCCGGCTGCGACGCCGATGCCTGGGAAACCACGTACCTGCAGCTGCTCCCGGGCAAAAACCCGGTGCTGGAGTGGGTCCGGGGCACCGGGCTCCGGCCTGTGCTGGCCGCCCTGTCCGCCGAGGAAGCCGGCGAATTTGAGAGCGAATATTCCGCACGGCTGGCTGAGGCGTACCCCTCCGGGGCGCACGGGACGGTCTTCCCGTTCCGCCGGATATTTGCCGTGGCCCGCAAACGCGACTGAGCGGAGACGGGCTTCCGGACCCCCGTCTCCGGGCCCGGAAGCGTATGACAATCAACACCAGGCGGCTGGGCCTAGAATGACGAAGCGGCCCGGGGGGCGGCCGCCACACTGATTCTGGATCGGAGTCCTGATCCAGGGATGGAGGTTCGGTGCTTATTGGCCTGATGGGGCGCCTGCTGTCCGCCCATAAGGTGACCGTGCTGGCCATCGTTCTCCTCCAACTGGTGCAGTCCAGCGCCAACCTGCTTCTGCCCACCCTCAACGCCGCCATCATCGACGACGGGATTGTCGGCCGCAATACGGCGAAAATCCTGGACCTCGGCGTCTGGATGGCCGGGATCGCCGCGGTCCAGGTCGTGGCGGCGATCATCGCCGGCTACCTGGGCGCCGTCGTGGCCATGGACGTGGGCCGGCAGTTGCGCGAAGAGCTCTTCGCCAAGGTCCAGTCCTTGTCCTCCCAGGAGGTGGCCGTGTTCGGCGCCGCCAGCCTGGTCACGCGGGCCACCAACGACGTGGCCCAGATCCAGAACCTGGCCGTCCTGGTGTTCACCATGCTGGTCGCCGCCCCCGCCATCTTCCTCGGCGGGATTGCCCTGGCCATCCACCAGGACCTGGCCCTGTCAGGCATCGTTATCGCCGTGGTGCCGCTGCTCACCGTCATCATGGCCGTGATCGTGCGGCGCCTCGTTCCGTTGTACCGGGAGGGCCAGGGGCTGATCGACCGGATCAGCCGGGTACTGCGTGAGCAGATCATAGGAGCCAACGTCATCCGCGGCTTCGTCCGGCAGGGCCACGAGATCCGGCGGTTCAACGGCGCGAACCAGGACCTCACCCGGAACAACCTGCGCTCGGCCCTGCTCGTCGCCGGGATGATGCCGATGATCATGCTCGTGGTCAATCTGTCCTCCGTCGGCGTCGTCTGGTTCGGCGGGCACCGGATCGAGTCCGGCGAGATGCGGCTGGGAGCGCTGACGGCATTCATCGCCTACATCCTGCAGATCCTGATCGCCATCATGATGGCCATGTACGTCTTCATGACGGCCCCCCGCGCGGCTGCCTGCGCGGAACGGATCCAGGCGGTCCTGGACACGGTTCCGGCCATCGCGGACGGGCCCGGCCCGGACGGGCCCCGTCCGGCGGACAACACGGTGGAGTCCGGTGTGGATGGCCACGGCCCGAACGGCCCCGGTCCGGCGGACAACACGGTGGAGTTCCGCGACGTCGCGTTCGCCTACCCGGGCGCCGAAGCGCCAGTCCTCGCCGGCATCAGCTTCAAGGCGCTGCCCGGCACCACGACGGCCATCATCGGCGCCACCGGCAGCGGCAAGAGCACGCTGCTGAACCTGCTGCCGCGCTTCCTGAACACCACTGCCGGGAACATCACGATCGGGGGCCACGCGGTCCGTGCCCTGCCGCTGGAGGTGCTCCGCGGTCTCATCGGTCTGGTGCCACAACACTCCTACCTGTTTTCCGGGACGATCGCGGACAATCTCAGGATGGGGTCCCCCGCGGCCACCGACGAGGAACTCTGGGCTGCGCTCACCACGGCCCAGGCCGCGGGCTTCGTCCGCCAGCTGCCGCACGGACTGCAGTCCCCGGTGAGCCAGGGCGGCACGAATTTCTCCGGCGGCCAGCGGCAGCGGCTCTGCATTGCCCGCGCGCTGCTCCGGCGTGCCCCCGTCTACCTCTTCGACGACAGCTTCTCGGCGCTGGACTATGGCACCGATTACCGGCTGCGGGAGGCCATGAAACCGCTGCTGCGCTCTGCAACGGTACTGATCGTGGCCGAGCGGGTGGCCACGATCGTGGACGCCGGGCTGATCCTGGTGCTGGAAGGCGGCCGGATCGTGGCGCAGGGCACCCATCGGGAACTGATGGACGCCTCACCGAGCTACCAGGAGATCGCAGCCTCGCAGCTTGTGCTGGAGGAGACTCCGTGAGCCGCAAACCTGCCCTCGAAGACGAAGACGAAGACGAAGACGAGGCCGCAGACAAGGCCGGGGCCTGGGCTGCGCCCGTATCCTCGAAGGATTCCCCGGCCTCCACGGACGGCGGCGCCCGGACGGCCGGCCGGACGGCGGCCCCCGGGGCTGCCCGGTCCGGCCGCCGGGCCATTGGCCGGCTGCTCGGATTGCTCCGGCCGTCGAAGTGGCGGATGACCGGTGTCATCGCGGCCACCTGCGCCTTCGTGATCCTCAATGTGGCGGCCCCCAAGGCCCTGGGGGACGCCACCGACGTCGTGGTTGACGGCGTCGTGCGGGGCACCTTCAACGTGGGGAAGCTGGCGGCACTGCTCGCGGCTGTCTCCCTCATGTACCTGGGTGCCTCGGTCTTCAACTGGATCCAGGGCGCCCTGGCCGCCACGGCCGTCCAGCGTCTGGGCTTTGATCTCCGCTCCTCCGTCGAGGAGAAACTGCACGTACTGCCGTCCGGCCACTTCGACGAACAGCACCGGGGTGAGGTCCTGAGCCGCGCCACCAACGACGTCGACAACATCTCCCAGGCCCTGAACCAACTGCTGAACCAGTTGATCATGTCGCTGCTGATGCTCTCCGGGGCACTGGCCATGATGCTGTGGATCTCGCCGGTCCTGGCGGTGATCGCGCTGGTGTCCGTGCCGGTATCCGCCCTGATCACTGTCCTGGTGGCCCGGAAGTCGCAGGCATACTTCACCGAGCAGTGGGGGAGCACCGGCGAGCTGCACGCACAGCTGGAGGAATTCTTCACGGGGCACGAGGTGATCAAGGCCTTCGGCCGGCAGGAAGCCTCGGCGGCCAGCTTCAGGGAGAGCAACGGGAAACTCAGCCGCGCCAGTGCCCGCGCCCAGTACGTGTCGGGCGTGGTGCAGCCGCTGATGGTCTTCGTCTCGAACCTCAACTACGTCGCCGTCGCCGTGGTGGGGGCCCTCCAGGTCACGGCGGGCGCCATGACGATCGGCGGCATCCAGGCCTTCATCCAGTTCAGCCGCCTCTTCAGCCAGCCGATGGGCCAGATCGGCGGGATGCTGACCCTCATGCAGTCCTGCCTGGCTTCGGCTGAGCGGGTCTTTGCCCTGCTGGACGCCCCGGAGATTTCCCCCGACCAGGCGGCCGGGGCGGGGGATCCGCCGGCTGGCGCGGGGAAGCCACCGGCCGGCGGGACGACGCCGGCCGGCGGGACGGCGCCCGGGGCCGAAGGCCGCATCGCCTTCGAACACGTCACCTTCAGCTACAGCCCCGGTTCCCCCGTGGTCCAGGATCTGTCCTTTGCCGTGGAGCCGGGGCAGACGGTGGCGATCGTGGGCCCCACCGGCGCCGGCAAAACCACCGTGGTGAACCTCCTGATGCGGTTCTACGAACTGGACTCCGGCCGGATCACCGTCGACGGCACGGACATCGCGGAGATGCCCCGGGACCAGCTGCGCTCCGCCATCGGCACCGTGCTGCAGGACGCCTGGCTGTTCACGGGCAGCATCCGGGAGAACATCGAATACGGCAGGCCCGGCGCCAGCGAGGACGACGTCGTCGCCGCGGCGCAGGCCAGCCACGTGGACCAGTTCGTCCGCTCGCTGCCGGACGGCTACGCCACCCTGCTCGGCGACGACGGCGGCTCGCTCAGCCGGGGGCAGCGCCAGCTGGTCTCGATCGCGAGGGCGCAACTGGCAGGCCGCAGCATCCTGGTCCTGGACGAGGCCACGAGCTCGGTGGACAGCCGCACCGAGGTCCAAATCCGGCAGGCGATGCAGCGCCTCCGTCACGGCCGGACCAGCTTCGTGATTGCCCACCGCTTGTCCACCGTCCGGGACGCTGATCTAATTCTCGTCATGGACCACGGACGGATCGTTGAACACGGGACCCATCAGCAGCTGATGGCCAGGGGCGCGCTTTACACGGATCTCTACGGGGCCCAGTTCGCCGGCCGCGAACAGCGGGGCGGCCTGAGGATGCCGGAACAGTGAGCCCTACCGAGAACGTGGCGGACCGATTTCCCGGCGCCTGGAAGCCCAACCAGGCCAGCTCGGTGCCGTTGTTCGAACAGCTCCGGCTCAATGTCATCGAACGGGCGGACAACGGCACGCTGGCACCGGGAACCAGGCTGCCGGCAGTCCGCAGCCTCGCCGCCGAACTGGGCGTTGCCCCCCACACCGTGGCGCGGGCCTACAAGGAACTCGAGGCCGCCGGCGTCGTGATCACGCGGGGCCGGAACGGGACGGTGGTCTGCGCCCGGGACGAGGCCTGGGGCTCGCTCTCCGCCGCCGCCGCCGACTTCGCCGCCGCCGCGAAGGCCCAGGGCGCCAGCTTCGCCGCGGCCGTGCAACTGCTCGCCGCAGCGTACGACCGCGAATAGCACACAGCTAACACTCCCCGATAGCACACCTTGCCTGATTCTCCAGCCTGGGACACAGCCGGGAATAGATATTCGAAGAAGTTTTCGATTAGCATTGGTAGCGTGCCTAAAGCCGTAGCTGAAGATCCAGCCGTTGATGACCAGCCCGCCGTTCCGATGAGTACCGTTCCGATGGGCTCCGCAAAACCGGGCCGCGCGGCCGAATCCCGCCCCGAGGTGAAGCGTCCGGACATGTCCCGGCTCGTCGTCAAGGGCGCCCGCGAGCACAACCTGCGCAACGTGGACCTCGACCTGCCGCGGGACTCCATGATCGTCTTCACCGGGCTCTCCGGCTCCGGTAAGTCGTCCCTCGCCTTCGACACGATCTTCGCCGAGGGCCAGCGCCGCTACGTCGAGTCGCTCTCCGCCTACGCCCGGCAGTTCCTGGGACAGGTGGACAAGCCCGACGTCGACTTCATCGAAGGCCTCTCGCCCGCGGTGTCCATCGACCAGAAGTCCACCAGCAAGAACCCCCGCTCCACCGTGGGCACCATCACCGAGATTTACGATTACATGCGCCTCCTGTGGGCCCGCGTCGGCCGCCCGTATTGCCCTGTCTGCGGGGAGCCTGTCACGAAGCAGACCCCGCAACAGATCGTGGACCAGCTGCTGGAACTGCCGGAGGGCACCCGCTTCCAGGTCCTGGCCCCCGTGGTCCGCGGCCGCAAGGGTGAATTCGTCGAGCTGTTCAAGGAGCTCACGGCCAAGGGCTATTCACGCGCCCGGGTGGACGACAAGCTGATCCAGCTGAGCGATCCGCCCAAGCTCGGCAAGCAGTTCAAGCACACCATCGAGGTTGTGGTGGACCGCCTGGTGGTCAAGGAGGGCATCAGCCAGCGCCTCACCGACTCGGTGGAAACCGCGCTCGGGCTGGCCGAGGGCCGGATCCTGGCCGAATTCGTCGACCTCGACGAGGACGACCCGGAGCGGGTCAGGGCGTTCTCCGAGCACCTCGCCTGCCCCAACGAGCACCCGCTCGCGATTGACGAGATCGAGCCGCGCTCCTTCTCGTTCAACAACCCCTTCGGCGCCTGCTCCGCCTGCAGCGGCATCGGCACGAAGCTGGAGGTCGATGAGGAACTCATCATCCCGAACGGGGAACTCTCCCTGGCGGAGGGGGCCATCGCGCCCTGGTCCCTCGGGACGGCGACGTCGGAATACTGGGGCCGGCTGCTCGGCGGACTCGCCACGGAACTCGGCTTCTCGATGAAGACGTCGTGGGACAAGCTCTCCGAGGACACCCGCCAGACCGTGCTGCACGGCAAGGACCACAAGGTGGTGGTGCAGTACCGCAACCGCTTCGGCCGGGAACGCAAGTACAGCACCGGCTTCGAAGGCGTCATCCAGTACGTGCACCGCAAACACCTCGAAACCGACTCGGACAAGGCCCGGGACCGCTACGAGGAATACATGCGGCAGATCCCGTGCCCGGCCTGCAACGGCGCCCGGCTGAACCCGGCGTCGCTGTCCGTGCTGATCAACGGCAAGAACATCGCCGAGGTCGCCGCGCTGCCGATGCGCGAATGCGCGCACTTCCTGGACAACCTCGTGCTGACGGACCGCGAGGCCCAGATCGCGCACCAGGTCCTGAAGGAAATCCAGGCCCGGCTGACCTTCCTCCTCGACGTCGGCCTGGAATACCTGAACCTGGAGCGGCCCTCCGGCACGCTGTCCGGCGGCGAGGCCCAGCGCATCCGGCTCGCCACCCAGATCGGTTCCGGCCTCGTGGGCGTCCTTTACGTCCTGGACGAGCCGTCCATCGGGCTGCACCAGCGGGACAACCGCCGCCTCATCGAGACGCTCACCCGGCTGCGGGACCTCGGCAACACCCTGATCGTGGTGGAGCACGACGAGGACACCATCCAGGAAGCCGACTGGGTGGTGGACATCGGACCCGGCGCCGGCGAACACGGCGGCATGGTGGTGCACTCCGGGTCCTACAAGGAACTGCTGGAAAACACGGAATCGCTCACCGGCGATTACCTCTCCGGCCGCAGGCGGATCGAGATCCCGAAGAAGCGCCGCAAGTACGACAAGAAGCGGGAACTGAAGGTCATCGGCGCCAAGGAGAACAACCTCCTGAACGTGGATGCAACCTTCCCGCTGGGCCTCTTCACCGCGGTGACGGGCGTCAGCGGTTCCGGCAAGTCCACCCTCGTCAACGAGATCCTCTACAAGGTGCTGGCCAACAAGCTCAACGGCGCCAAGCAGGTGGCCGGACGGCACAAGTCCATCCAGGGCCTCGAGCACCTGGACAAGGTGGTGCACGTCGACCAGAGCCCCATCGGCCGCACGCCGCGCTCCAACCCGGCGACCTATACGGGTGTGTTCGACAACATCCGCAAGCTTTTCGCCGAGACCACCGAGGCCAAGGTCCGCGGCTACCAGCCGGGCCGGTTCTCCTTCAACGTCAAGGGCGGCCGCTGCGAGGCCTGCTCCGGTGACGGCACGCTGAAGATCGAAATGAACTTCCTGCCGGACGTCTACGTGCCCTGCGAGGTCTGCCACGGGGCGCGCTACAACCGGGAAACCCTGGAAGTCCACTACAAGGGCAAGACCATTGCCGATGTCCTGAACATGCCGATCGAGGAGGGCGCCGAGTTCTTCGCGGCGTTCTCGCCGATCGCCCGGCACCTGTCCACCCTCGTCGACGTCGGCCTCGGCTATGTCCGGCTGGGCCAGCCCGCCACCACGCTCTCCGGCGGCGAGGCCCAGCGCGTGAAGCTCGCGGCGGAACTGCAGAAGCGCTCCAACGGCCGCAGCGTCTACGTGCTGGACGAACCCACCACGGGCCTGCACTTCGAGGACATCCGGAAGCTCCTCCTGGTGCTCCAGGGCCTCGTGGAGAAGGGCAACACCGTCATCACGATCGAGCACAACCTCGACGTCATCAAGAGCGCCGACTGGATCGTGGATCTCGGGCCCGACGGCGGGTCCGGCGGCGGCCGCATCATCGCCTCCGGCACGCCGGAGCAGGTGGCCAAGTCGACAGAGAGCTACACGGCGGCCTTCCTCGCCGATATCCTGGCCTGAGCCCGACGCGCGATCTGCCGTGTGACGCGCACATGCCCCGGCGCTACCGGGAATTCCCGTAGCGCCGGGGCATTCCCTGTGTGTCAGCCGGGCGAAAAGCGCGGCCTGATGTATTCCCTTCGGGGTATGCGAGTTTCTGGCATTCCGGCACTCGTGAGAAACTAGGCCGGTGACCCAAACAACAGTGCCCGTGATCTTTGACCTGGACGGCACTCTTGTCGATCCCGCCGGGGGGATATCGGACGGAATCGCAGCGGCCCTCACGGAGCTCGGAATCGCCGTCCCCGGCAAAGCCCGGATGGACGCGATGATCGGGCCGAAACTCAGCCATTCCCTCACCGAGATCGCCGGGGTCCCGGCCGCGCAGCTGGAAAACGCTGTCCGGATCTACCGTGCGCACTACGTCTCCACCGGCATCGCGCAAGGCCGGCTCTACCCGGGCGTCCGGGAACTGCTGGAATCCTTCGTCGACGCCGGGCGTCCGGTCGCCGTCGCCACGCAGAAGCCGGAGGGGCTGGCACGGACCGTGCTGGAACACCATGGCATCGCGGCCCTCTTTCACACCATCCGCGGTTCCGCCGCCGATGAGGCCGGGGCCGCCGGCGGACCGTCCGGGAAGGCCGGCATCGTTGCCGCCGCCCTGTCCGACCTCCGCACGCCGTACGCCGTGATGGTGGGGGACCGCGCCCAGGACGTGGCCGGGGCAGCGGCCAACGGCCTTGAGTGCATCGGCGTCGGCTGGGGCTTTGCTGCCGACGGCGAACTCGACGAGGCAGGCGCCGTCGAGATTGTTCAGACCGCCACGGCCCTGCACGAGTCGATCATCAGGCGGGACGCTGCCCGCACCGCGACTCCGACGTCCGCCGCTTCGAGGTCCGCCGGTTCGACGTCGGTACCGGCGAGGACCGTCCCCACAACTGTTGCCCCGGACGAGGTGCCCACCGATGGCAATGTTTGATGCAATCCGCTGGACCACGCGGGGACTTGTCACCTCGACCTGCCGGCCCACCGTCATCGGTCTTGAAAACGTGCCCGCGGAGGGCCCGTTCATCGTGGCACCGAACCACCTCTCGTTCCTGGACAGCGTGATCGTCCAGGCCCTCATGCCGCGCCCCGTGGGGTTCTTCGCCAAGGCCGAGTACTTCACCACCCGCGGTGTCAAGGGCAAGGTCATGAAGTCCTTCTTCGAGGCCGTGGGCTCGATCCCGGTTGAGCGCGGCGAGCAGGCCGCCAGCGTTCAGGCGCTGAAGACGCTGCTGGCGATCCTGGACGAGGGCAAGGGCATCGGCATCTACCCCGAAGGGACCCGCTCCCGTGACGGCCTCCTGTACCGCGGCCGCACCGGCGTCGGCTGGCTCGCCCTGACCACGGGCGCCCCGGTGATCCCGGTCGGCCTGATCGGCACCGAGAACCTGCAGCCGGCGGACAGCAAATCCGTCAAGCCGCAGCACTTCACCATGAAGGTCGGCGAGCCGCTCTACTTCGATAAGACCGGACCGGACCATTCGCTGCCGGCACGCCGCCAGGCCACGGACCGCATCATGGACGCGATCGCGGAGCTCAGCGGCCAGGAGCGCTCCACGAGCTACAACCAGAGCAAAGCCGCGGAGTAGCCGCTGTCCCCGGCACCCCTGGCGCCTCAGTAGACTTGAAGCGTGGCAGATCCAGCGAGTTACCGACCCCAGACGGGTGAGATTCCAACCAACCCGGGCGTGTACCGCTTCCGCGACCCGCACGGCCGGATCATCTACGTCGGCAAGGCCAAGAACCTCCGTTCGCGGCTGAATTCTTACTTTGCCAACCCCGCCGGACTGCTGCCGAAGACGCATGCGATGGTCCACGCGGCCAGCAGCGTCGAATGGACCGTCGTCGGGAGCGAGCTCGAATCCCTGCAGCTGGAATACACCTGGATCAAGGAATTCAAGCCGCGTTTCAACGTCATGTTCCGGGATGACAAGAGCTACCCGTACCTCGCGGTCACCATGGGGGAGAAGTACCCCCGCGTCCAGGTGCTGCGCGGCGAACGCAAGAAGGGCACCCGCTACTTTGGCCCGTTCACCGCAGGTGCCATCCGGGACACCCTGGACACCCTGCTGCGCGTCTTCCCCGTCCGCAGCTGCAGCGCCGGTGTCCTGAAGCGGGCCGAGTCCAGCGGCAGGCCGTGCCTGCTCGGCTACATCGACAAGTGCGCGGCCCCCTGCGTGGGCCGCATCTCGGCCGAGGACCACCGCGCCCTGGCCGAGGACCTCTGCACCTTCATGGGCGGCGAAGCCAAACCCTTCGTCGCGAGGCTGGAAAAGGAGATGGCCGCCGCCGTCGCCGAGCTGGACTACGAGCGCGCCGCCCGCCTCCGGGACGACATCGTGGCACTCAAGAAGGTCTTCGAGCGCAACGCCGTGGTGCTGGCGGAGGGCACGGACGCGGACATCTTCGCCCTGCACGAGGACGAGCTCGAAGCCGCCGTGCAGGTGTTCCATGTCCGCGGCGGCCGGATCCGCGGCCAGCGCGGCTGGGTGGTGGAAAAGGTCGAGGACTCCACCACCCCGGACCTGGTGGAGCATCTCCTCCAGCAGGTGTACGGGGACGAAGCCGGCAGCCAGGGCCGGCTGCCCCGCGAGGTCCTGGTCCCAGCGGAACCCAGCAACGCGGCGCAGCTCGCGGAGTGGCTCAGCGGACTGCGGGGGGCCCGGGTGGACGTCCGCGTCCCGCAGCGCGGCGACAAAGCCACCCTCATGTCCACCGTCCGGGAGAACGCCGAACACGCCCTGAAGCTGCACAAGTCCCGGCGCGCCGGCGACCTGACCATGAGGTCCCAGGCACTGCAGGAACTGCAGGAGGCCCTGGACCTGCCCGTGGCGCTGATGCGGATCGAATGCTTCGACATCTCGCACGTCCAGGGCACCAATGTGGTCGGTTCCATGGTGGTGGTCGAGGACGGTCTGCCGAAGAAATCCGACTACCGGAAGTTCTCCGTCACCGGCGCCGCCGCGAATGACGACACGGCAGCCATGCATGACGTGCTGACCCGCCGGTTCCGGCATTATCTCCAGGAGAAGGCCGAGCAGGCGGAGGCGGCCCGGATGACGGGCCACCAGCCGGGCCACCGGGCGGCTGTGGAGGCTGCCGTGGCGGTCGCGCTTGCGGACACCACGACGCCGGCGCCGCGGACCAGGTTCGCCTACCCGCCGAACCTCGTGGTGGTCGACGGCGGCCAGCCCCAGGTCAACGCGGCAGCCCGTGCGCTGGCCGAGCTGGGGATCGAGGACGTGTACGTCGTCGGCCTGGCGAAGCGGCTCGAAGAGGTCTGGCTGCCGGACAGCGACTTCCCGGTGATCCTGCCGCGTGCCTCGGCCGGGCTGTACCTGCTGCAGCGCGTCCGCGACGAGGCACACCGCTTCGCGATCTCCTTCCACCGGCAGAAACGCGGCAAGGCCATGACCGTGTCCGCGCTCGACGCCGTGCCTGGCCTCGGCGACTCCAAGCGCAAGGCGCTCCTGGCGCAGTTCGGCTCGGTCAAGAGCATCAAGGCGGCGACGGCGGATGAACTCACGGTCGCCAAGGGGATCGGGCCGTCCCTGGCCTCGGCGATCGTGCGCCACTTCAATGCGGAGGACGGGTCCGAGGCCGCCACCGTACCCGCCATCAATATGACAACGGGCGAAATCCTCGAAACTTAGCTAGTGGTCATTTTCGTAAATTCGTCGTGGGTTCAGAGGGCCAGGACCGCTTCGGGTCGGGAGGACATGCCCATTCGTCGCGCCCGGGACCGGACACAATCGCAAAATGTCCATCTGCCGGCACCGGCGGAGGGCATGTCCGGATCCCGGGAGCATTTGCGGTGGCTCCGCTGCGGGATCGGCTACTCTCCGGAGGACCGCCCAGTCCTCGCGCCCGGGACCGGCGACACCGTGACGTTCCCTGGCCGGATACTGGGCACGTGGACGCGGGCAGTCAGCGTGACGTTCCTCCCCGGTTGCTTCGGCGCCGCGCGCAAACCGCCCGCGGGAATCCGAGGTTCGCCACGGCAGGCAGGCGGTCGGGCGGCAAGCAACCGGGCAGGAACGTCACGGCAGGGGTGCGTGGGGCGTTTCCGGTGGCCGGACCGGGCGTCGGGCTACTTCCCGGGAGGACATGCCCAATCCTCGCGCCCGGGACCGGGCACAACCGGAGCCGTCCATCCGCCGACCCCGGCGCGCGGCATGCCCTTGAGCCCGGCCACCCCGCCGCCTGGACCTAAACCCCCGGCGAACTAACGAAAATGCCTACTAGCCTGAGGCAAACTTAGCTGGCTAGCTAGGCGACGTCTGCGCCGTTATCGGCGTCTTTCCTATCGCTCTCCGCCGCCTCGTCTACCGCCAATGGTGCCGTAGGCGCCGAAAAGTTAGCGGCGTCTGACTGCCTCCGGACACTACCCGGTCCGGCGCCTCCGGAGTCTGGACTTCCGGTATGTCCAGAATCCTGGTAATTGAGGATGACCAAACCATTGGCGGCATTCTGGTGTCCGCGTTGAGCGCCAACGGCTATACCGTCCAGTGGCAGCTGAACGGTGGCGGCGGGTTGGCTGAGGCCGCGGCCGCGGGAGCCGATCTGGTGCTGTTGGATCTGGGGTTGCCGGACGGCGACGGTTTCGGTTTCTGCCGGGAACTTCGGAGCATTTTGCCTGGCGCCGGCATTGTGGTTTTGACGGCGCGGAGGGAGGTCCTGGATGTGGTCTTCGGGCTGGAGTCCGGCGCCGATGATTATCTGACGTAGCCGTTTCGGGTCATCGAGCCCATCACCTGAATCAAGGAAGGTGCGCGGCTGATGAGGACGGATCCGATCACCCCGCTGGGGTAGTGCACCCCGGGATACCGGTTTCAGCAGAGGACGCCCCAGTCGAACGCCGACATTGAGCAGCCGATCAGTGGTCTTCACGGTTCCCCGTCAAGTTCTTCCATCCCATTGCAGGCGTCCTGGTAGGAGATTTCGCCGTTCCGCCATGCCCGTTCCAGCCCGCTGGCCATGCGCTTCCTGTAAGTGCTCCCGGTTGGTCCTGGCAGGCCGTCGAAATGATCGAAGCGAGAGCAATTGAGATGGGGGTCCCTGGTGATCAGATGCCGACGGATCATCGTTCGGAACCAGCTGCCCAAGTGCGGGGACCGGTGTTCGTAGTCTCTGGTATCGACCAAGTACATGCCTTCATGCTCCAACTGCCGGCTGGGAGGACCATGAACATTTACTGGGTGATCGGCGGTAGAGGCGTTGCCCGGCTGGTACCGGATGCCGCTGCTGGGACATCCGGACATGAACACCGCACTGCCGCCCGCAAGGCCCGCGTGCACTCGGCCCGCGGTTCCCCGGCCAAAGCCTGGAAGACAACGCCGGTGAAGATGGGTCTCCAGACCGTAAATCGCGTTCGGCAGTGACCCGAAGGTGTCCCTTGCGCAGCCCAGCAGCCCGGCTGCCTCCTGCCCACAACGGAAGTCATATCGAGGTAAGACCATAAAAGCCGCGCCAACGCTGGGCGAAATCCTCGAAACTTAGCTAGCCCCTGCAAACTTAGCTAGGGTAAGGACTTGGGAAACGGCACATTCGGTTGCGGCGGACGCCGCAGGGCCGTGACAACACAGACGTGAAAACACAGACGTGACAACTAAGACGTGACAACAAAGAATTTCGCAGCAGAACGGGGCTTCACAGATGGCAGAGTCAACGGCAGGATCCGGCACGGAGACGGACGGCATGACGCCGGTCAAACCCGTCGAGGCGGAACTGCTGGTGGTGACCGGGATGTCGGGAGCAGGCCGGAGCACAGCATCGGACGCGCTGGAGGACCACGGCTGGTACGTCGTGGAGAACCTCCCGCCGCAGATGCTCGGCACCCTGGCCGAACTCGTCTCCCATGCGCCCGGCTCCATTTCAAAGCTCGCCGTCGTGATGGACGTCCGCGGCAAGGAGCTCTTCCCGGACATCCGCGCCGCCCTCCGCAACCTTGAGGCCAGTGGCGTCACCTTCCGCGTACTCTTCCTCGACGCGAACGACGACGTCCTGGTCCGCCGTTTCGAACAGGGCCGGCGGCCGCACCCGCTGCAGGGCGGCGGCAGGATCCTCGACGGGATCGCCGCCGAACGCGAGCTGCTGCACGAGCTCCGGACCTCCTCGGACATTGTGCTGGACACCTCGGCCCTGAACGTGCACGGACTGGCTACCGCGATCACGGAGCTGTTCAGCGAAACCGGCCCCGTCGCGCTGCGCCTGAACGTCATGAGCTTCGGCTTCAAGTACGGCCTTCCCGTGGACGCCAACTTCGTCGCGGACGCCCGCTTCATTCCGAACCCGCACTGGGTCCCGGCGCTGCGCCCGCACACCGGCCTGGATCAGGACGTGAGCGATTACGTGCTTGAGGCCCAGGGGGTCAGCAACTTCGTCGAGCGCTACGTCCTGGCCCTGGAACCGGTCCTGGACGGCTACCGGCGCGAGAACAAGCACTACGCAACGATCGCCATCGGCTGCACCGGCGGGAAGCACCGCTCGGTGGCGGTCGCCGTCGAGCTTTCCCGCCGGCTCGCGCAGTATCCGCGCGTCACCGTGACCACGACGCACCGGGACCTGGGCCGCGAATAATGGCGCTGCTCACCGGGCCCCTGCCGCTCGTCCCGCCGGCCAGCGCCGCCTTCGCCAGCCAGCAGGACAAGGGTCCTTCCGTGGTGGCCCTCGGCGGCGGCCATGGCCTGTCCGCTTCGCTGTCCGCCCTGCGCCTGCTCACCTCCGAACTGACCGCTATCGTCACCGTGGCGGACGACGGCGGCTCCTCGGGGCGGCTGCGCGAGGAGTACGGCGTCCTCCCGCCCGGCGACCTCCGGATGGCACTCTCGGCGCTGTGCGACGACACGGACTGGGGCCGCACCTGGCGTGACGTCATGCAGCACCGCTTCGTGCCGGGCAAGGGCCGCGGCGGTTCGCTCGACGAACACGCCATGGGCAACCTGCTGATCGTGACTCTTTGGGAGCTCCTCGGCGATACCGTGGCCGGCCTCAAGTGGGCGGGTGCCCTGCTGGGCGCCCGCGGCGAGGTCCTGCCGATGTCGAGCGTGCCGCTCACCATCGAAGGCCAGGTCCGCGTCACCGCGCCGGACGGCACCTCGGTGCTGCAGACCCTCAGCGGGCAGGCGAAATGCGCTGTGGCCGGGTCGCTGGAGCGGGTCCGCCTGCTGCCCGAGGACGCCCCGGCCTGCATCGAGGCCCTCACCGCCATTGAACTGGCGGACTGGGTGATCCTAGGCCCGGGGTCCTGGTACACCTCGGTGCTGCCGCACCTGCTGCTGCCGGAAATGCGGGAAGCGCTGTGCAACACCGCGGCCCGCCGCTGCCTCACCATGAACCTGGCCACCGACACCAAGGAAACCCTGGGGATGACCGCCGCCGACCATCTGCGCGTGCTGCGCCAGTACGCCCCGGAGTTCACGGTGGACGTCGTCCTGGCCGATCCGGCGTCGGTCCCGGACCTCCGCGAGTTCGAACGGGCGGCCGGGATGCTGGGTGCCGAGGTGGTGTTGGGTAAAGTGGGGGCGTCGAGCCGCCGGCCGATCCACGACCCGCTGCGTCTGGCAACGGCTTACCATGACATTTTCGGGAACAGTTAAGAAAGGTGCCATGGCACTGACAGCATCAGTCAAGGAAGAACTTTCCCGGCTGGACATCAAGAAGTCCTCGGTCCGTAAGGCTGAAGTGTCGGCCATGCTCCGCTTCGCCAGCGGACTGCACATCATCTCCGGCCGGATCGTGATCGAGGCCGAAGTCGACCTCGCCTCGACCGCCCGCCGGCTGCGCGCGGCCATCGCCGAGGTCTACGGGCATCAGAGTGAAATCATCGTCGTCTCCGGCGGGGGACTGCGCCGCGGCAGCCGCTACGTGGTCCGGGTGGTGCGCGACGGCGAGGCCCTGGCCCGCCAGACCGGCCTCCTTGACGCCCGCGGGCGCCCGGTCCGCGGCCTCCCCTCGGCGGTGGTGAACGGTTCCGCCTCCGACGCCGAGGCAGTGTGGCGCGGGGCCTTCCTCGTCCATGGTTCCCTCACCGAACCCGGACGCTCCTCCGCCATGGAGGTCACCTGCCCCGGGCCGGAATCGGCACTGGCCCTCGTCGGCGCGGCGCGCCGCCTCGGCATCCAGGCCAAGGCCCGCGAGGTCAGGGGAGTGGACCGCGTCGTGATCCGCGACGGCGACACCATCGCCGCGCTGCTGACCCGGATGGGCGCGCACGACGCGCTGATGGTCTGGGAAGAACGCCGGATGCGCAAGGAAGTCCGGGCCACCGCCAACAGGCTGGCCAACTTCGACGACGCCAACCTGCGCCGCTCGGCGCAGGCCGCAGTGGCCGCGGGGGCCCGCGTGGACCGTGCCCTGGAGATCCTCGGCGACGACGTCCCGGAGCACCTCAAGTACGCGGGCGAACTGCGCGTGGCGCACAAACAGGCCAGCCTGGACGAGCTCGGCAGGATTGCCGATCCCGTGATGACGAAGGACGCCATGGCCGGCCGGATCCGGCGGCTCCTGGCCATGGCGGACAAACGGGCCCAGGACCTTGGCATCCCCGGCACGGAGGCCAATGTGACTCCGGACATGCTGGACGAGTAGCCTCTCCCGCAGAAACAATTGCCGAATCGGATCCAGACGGCGGAAATACCTCAGCGACGCCGGAGGTTATGCCCACCGGATTCCGGATTCCCCACAACTGTCCGGGTGACATACCATCCGGATGCACCATCCGAGAGTTACCGAACCGGACAACCCGTCCACGACATTGGAGGACTTTGTGACCGAGTACGTACTGCCAGACCTCGATTATGACTATGCCGCGCTGGAGCCCCACATTTCCGCGAGGATCATGGAGCTGCACCACAGCAAGCACCATGCCGCCTACGTGACGGGCGCCAACAACGCCCTGGCCCAGCTCGCCGAAGCCCGCGGGAAGGGCGACTTCGCCAACATCAACCGGCTGTCCAAGGACCTCGCCTTCCACACCGGTGGCCACATCAACCACTCCGTGTTCTGGAAGAACCTTTCCCCGGACGGCGGCGACAAGCCCGAGGGCGAGCTCGCGGCCGCCATCGACGACGCGTTCGGCTCCTTTGACGCCTTCCGCGCCCAGTTCAGCGCGGCGGCCCTCGGCCTGCAGGGTTCCGGCTGGGGTTTCCTGGCCTACGAGCCGATCGGCGGAAACCTCGTGATCGAGCAGCTCTACGACCAGCAGGGCAACGTCGCGCTGGGCACCACCCCGCTGCTGATGCTGGACATGTGGGAGCACGCCTTCTACCTGGACTACGTCAACGTCAAGGCAGACTATGTCAAGGCCTTCTGGAACATCGTCAACTGGGCCGACGTCGCCAAGCGGTTCGACGGGGCCCGCAGGAACGCCACCGGGCTCATTACCCTCTAAGGGTGGTGTAGTGCACATCCGGTTGTAACAAAGCTCACATTTCGCGCCGTTGAGGCCGAATCGTGGACGGCCTGCCCCCGCACTTGCGGGGGCAGGCTTAGTTAAACGTAAGATAGGTCACGGAAGGCGGTTAGCCTTCAGCAATGTGGCTGGTCGCCCTCCGATCTGGTAATCATCTCTGCCCAATGGCGTGCGGGATCTGTTAGTTGGCTTGAACGCCCGACTCAACTAGTCGTGCTTGCAAAAGCACCAAGGAGACTGAAAACGTGACCACCCGTATTGGTATCAACGGCTTCGGCCGCATCGGCCGCAACTACTTCCGCGCCGCCCTGGCCCAGG
Source organism: Arthrobacter sp. UYEF20 (assembly GCF_040546335.1). Taxonomy (NCBI): domain Bacteria; kingdom Bacillati; phylum Actinomycetota; class Actinomycetes; order Micrococcales; family Micrococcaceae; genus Arthrobacter; species Arthrobacter sp. UYEF20. The sequence goes on from NZ_JBEPNP010000005.1 coordinate 212,059, forward strand.
GGGCAGACCTGGAGATCGTTGCCGTCAACGACCTCACCAGCCCGGAAGCCCTCGCCCACCTGCTCAAGTACGACTCCGTCGGCGGGCGCCTGCAGGAGACCATCGAGGTCAAGGACGGCAACATCGTCGTCGACGGCAACATCATCAAGGTCCTCGCCGAGCGCGATCCGGCCAAGCTGCCCTGGGGCGAGCTGGGCGTCGACGTCGTCATCGAGTCCACCGGCTTCTTCACCAAGGCCTCGGACGCGCAGAAGCACATCGACGCCGGCGCCAAAAAGGTCCTGATCTCCGCTCCGGCCTCGGGTGAGGACATCACGATCGTGATGGGCGTCAACCACGAGCTCTACGACCCGGCAGCGCACCACATCATCTCCAACGCGTCCTGCACCACCAACTGCCTCGGCCCGCTGGCCAAGGTCATCAACGATTCGTTCGGCATCGAGCGCGGCCTGATGACCACCATCCACGCCTACACCGCCGACCAGAACCTGCAGGACGGCCCGCACAAGGACCTCCGCCGCGCCCGCGCCGCCGCCATCAACCTGGTCCCCACCTCCACGGGTGCGGCCAAGGCAATCGGCCTGGTCCTGCCGGAGCTCAAGGGCAAACTCGACGGCTACGCCATCCGCGTCCCGGTCCCGACCGGTTCGGCCACGGACCTCACCGTCACCGTGTCCCGCGAAACCACGGTCGCGGAAGTCAACGCCGCCCTCAAGGCAGCTTCCGAGACCGAGGCGCTCCAGGGCCTGCTGACCTACACCGACGAGCCGATCGTCTCCTCGGACATCGTCGGCGACCCGGCGTCGTCGATCTTCGACTCCGGCCTTACCAAGGTGATCGGCAACCAGGTCAAGGTTGTTGCCTGGTATGACAACGAATGGGGCTACTCGAACCGCCTCGTGGACCTGACGGAGCTTGTCGCAGCCAAGCTGGGCTAGGGTAAGACACATGACATTCCACACCCTCAACGAACTGATCGCTGATGGTGTCCGCGGGCGGTACGTTCTGGTCAGAAGTGACCTGAACGTGCCGCTCGACGGCTCTACAGTGACTGACGACGGCCGCATCAAGGCCTCCCTGCCAGTGCTGGCGAAGCTTACGGACGCCGGTGCCCGCGTGCTGGTCACGGCGCACCTCGGCCGCCCCAAGGGCGCCCCGGAAGAGAGGTACTCGCTCAAGCCCGCTGTGTCGCGGCTGGCCGAGCTTGCCTCGTTCAAGGTCTCCCTCGCGAAGGACACCGTCGGCGACTCGGCGAAGGAACTCGCCGCGGCGCTGCTGGACGGCGAAGCCCTCGTGCTGGAGAACGTGCGCTTCGACGCCCGCGAAACGTCCAAGGACGACGCCGAGCGTGGCGCCTTCGCGGATGAGCTGGTGGCCCTCACCGGAGCCAGCGGCGCCTTCGTGGACGATGCCTTTGGCGCCGTGCACCGCAAGCATGCCAGCGTGTACGACGTCGCGGCCCGGCTGCCGTCCTACCAGGGCGACCTGGTCCGCACGGAGGTCGAGGTGCTGCGCAAGCTCACCACCGACACCCAGCGCCCCTACGTGGTGGTGCTCGGCGGTTCCAAGGTCTCGGACAAGCTCGCCGTGATCGACAACCTGATCGGCAAGGCGGACACCATCCTGGTCGGCGGCGGCATGCTGTTCACCTTCCTCGCCGCGGCGGGCCACAAGGTGGCTGGCAGCCTGCTGGAAGAGGACCAGATTCCGGTGGTCCAGGACTACCTCAAGCGCGCCGCGGACGCCGGAACCGAATTCGTGGTCCCCACCGACGTAGTGGTGGCCAGCAAGTTCGCCGCCGACGCGGACCACGAGACGGTCCGGGCGGAGGCGATCGAGGACAGCAGCTTCGGCCCCCGGGGGATCGGCCTGGACATCGGCCCCGAGTCGGCAGCGGCCTTCGCGGAACGTATCAAGGGTGCCAGGACGGTGTTCTGGAACGGTCCGATGGGCGTCTTCGAGTTCCCGGCATTCGCGGCCGGCACCCGCGCGATCGCCCGGTCGCTCACGGAGACGGAGGCGTTCACGGTCGTCGGCGGCGGCGACTCCGCAGCGGCAGTCCGGACCCTCGGCTTCGCCGATGACCAGTTCGGCCACATTTCCACCGGCGGCGGCGCCAGCCTGGAATACCTTGAAGGCAAGGAACTCCCCGGACTGACCGTCCTGGACCGCTAAGCAATCCAGCCGGCGGCGCGCCCGTACCGCACAACGCGGGTCCGCAACTATTCGGGCGCGCTGCCGGCTGCTTCGCTGACTGATTCTTTCGACCTGCTTCTTTCGATCCGCCTCTTTCGATCCGCACCTCTTTGGAGACCATGTGACAACGTCAACCAACGGCACGTTTGACCGCACGCCCCTCATCGCAGGCAACTGGAAGATGAACATGGACCATGTCCAGGGCATCACCCTCCTGCAGAAGCTGGCCTGGACACTGTCCGACGCCAAGCAGGACTACAGCCGGGTGGAGGTTGCCGTCTTCCCGCCGTTCACGGACCTCCGCGGCGTCCAGACCCTCGTCCAGGGCGATGAGCTGAAGCTTGTCTACGGCGGCCAGGATCTTTCCCCGTCCGACTCCGGCGCGTACACCGGAGACATCTCCGGGCAGTTCCTCGCCAAGCTCGGCTGCCAGTACGTCCTCGTGGGCCACAGCGAACGCCGCACCCACCACCAGGAGTCCGATGAGCTGCTGAACGCCAAGACCAAGGCCGCCTTCCGCCACGGCCTCACGCCCGTGCTCTGCGTCGGCGAAGGCCTCGAAATCCGGCAGGCGGGCACCCACGTCGAGCACAGCCTCACCCAGCTCCGCGCCGACGTCGCAGGCCTCACGCCGGAGCAGGCCGCCGAGCTCGTGGTCGCCTATGAGCCGGTCTGGGCCATCGGAACCGGCGAGGTCGCCGGTGCCGGGGATGCGCAGGAAATGTGCGCCGCCATCCGCGCCGAGCTGTCCACCCTCTTCGGTGCGGACGTCGCCGCCAAGGCCCGGCTGCTCTACGGCGGCTCGGTCAAGGCCAACAACGCGGCGTCCATCCTCAAGGAACGCGACGTGGACGGATTGCTTGTCGGCGGTGCCAGCCTTGATGCTGCCGAGTTTGCTAATATTGTGAGGTTCGAGAGTCACCTGCTGACGGATTAGTCCGGACGCAGGCTTGGCCCCCGCAATCCAATTCTTCTGAAAGGCCGTCGTGGACGTTCTTCATGTCATTCTGCAGGTTCTTCTGGGCATCACCAGCCTCCTGCTGACCTTGCTCATCCTGCTCCACAAGGGACGTGGCGGCGGTCTGTCCGACATGTTCGGTGGCGGCATGAGCTCGGGACTCAGCTCCTCCGGCGTTGCCGAGCGGAACCTCAACCGCTTCACGATCATCCTGGGTGTCACCTGGGGCGTCGTGATCATCGCCCTCGGGCTGCTGATGCGGTTCAGCACCGGGGCCGACTCCTAGCCCGCCTTCCCAAAAACTTGATAAGGGGTCCTTCTGGCCCTCCCGGCATCGGGAACTCCAAACTACACTGTGGTGATTGCATGCGCATTCCGTCCGCCCAGTAGCCAGGAGTTCCCGATGCTGCATTCTGCTTCCGGATTCAGGGGCATCCGCGTGGGTGCCACCGAAGGCGCCCCACCCCGCCACGAGCCCCTTGAAGGCGTCGGCTCCCGGCAGCCGCGGATCCGCGTCGCCTACCGGTGCGCCAAAGGCCACGAAACGGGTTTGGTGTTCGCCCAGCTTCCCGAGGACCAGATCCCCGGGGTCTGGGACTGCCGCCGCTGCGGCGGCACCGCCACCCGGGACGAGGCGCAGTTCGCCCTCGAGGACGCTCCGGCCGAGGGCTACAAAAGCCACCTGGAATACGTTAAAGAACGGCGCTCCAGCCAGGACGCCGAAGACGTGCTGGCCGGAGCGCTCGAGAGACTACGCGCCGGCCAGGCCCTTGCGGACGAGCTGCTCCGGGACCCGTGAGGCCGCGTTTTCGTCGATTAGCCACAGCGTCCGGTCCCGCCCGCGGGGACCTGCCGCCGGAACCTGGACCGGGTTGGCGCCGGCGAGTGCCAGTCCCACGGCTCCGGCCTTGTCCTCGCCCGCCACCACCATCCACACCTCCGAGGCCGTATTGATCGCAGGCAAGGTGAGGGAAATCCTGGCCGGCGGGGGCTTGGGCGAATTGCGCACCCCCACCACCGAGAGCTCTTTCTCACGGATGCCTGCCTGCTCCGGGAACAGCGACGCCACATGGGCATCAGGCCCCACGCCGAGCAGGACCACGTCGAAGCGGGGGAGCATGCGGGCGTGTTCCGGGCGCTCATCCGACGTGTCTGCGGCGTGTTCCGCCGCCGCCGCCTCGGCCAGCCGGCGGGCGTAGTCCTCAGCGGCCTCTTCCGGGGTGCCGAAGTCGCCCGCGGCGCCCGGAACGTGCACCCGGGCCGGGTCCACCGGAATGTGCGAGAGCAGCGCCTCATGCGCCTGGCGCGCGTTGCGCTCGGCGTCGTCGGCGGTGACGAAGCGTTCGTCACCCCACCAGAAATTGACCTTGGACCAGTCGACGGCCGGGGCCGCGGGCGACTCCGCGACAGCCTTGAGCGAACCGATCCCCATCGAGCCCCCGGTAAGCACCACCGTCGCCTCGCCGTGTTTGTCCTGGATGTCCACCAGCTTGGTGATCAGGCGGGCCGCGATGGCAGCCATCAGGACGGTCGAGTCGGGATGGATGCTTACTCTGGGGTCAGCGCTCACTGGGACGGACACTCCTTAGATTGGTACGTGGCAGTCCGATGGTAATCACTTCGCCGAACACTTCGTCCGGATCGAGGCGGCGGAGCTCTTCGGCGAGGCAGTCCTTGAGGCTGCGTCGTGGGAGTGAGATCCGCTGCATGGGCTGGCCGGGCTGGGTCAGTTCGGCGATGGTGAGGCCGGGTCGGAACAGCTGGACATCGCCGCTGGTCCTGGTCAGCCGGACCCGCCGGATGCCGGTGCCTGCAGGATCCGCCACGATCGTGACCGGTGCGTCCAGCGCGAGGGTGAGCCACGCCGCGAGCAGGATGGTGCTGGGGGAGTCCGAGGCACCTTCGACGGCGACGGCCGTCACGGGGGAACCGTCCACCTGGTCCAGCACCGCGGCCAGCTGGATCCGCCAGTTGGTGAGGCGGGTCCAGGCAAGGTCCGTGTCGCCGGCCTTGTAGGTCCTGCGGATGTTGTCCAGGGCACGCTGCGGATCGGCCTCGTTGGCCGAGTCCGTGATCCGGCGGTGCGCGATCCGCCCGATGGACGTCTCGCAGGCGTTCTTCGGGGCACCGTGCGGCCACCAGGCCACAATCGGCGCGTCCGGCAGCAGCAGGGCCGCCACGAGCGACTCGCTTTCCTCGGCGAGTTCGCCGTAGCCGCGGAGCAGGATCACCTCGGAGGCGCCCGCGTCCCCGCCGACCCGGATCTGCGCATCAAGCCGCGTCGGGGCGGAGGCCCCGGCGTCCGCGAGCACGATGATCCGGCAGGGGTGCTCACGGCTGGCCTCGTTGGCCGCCTCGATGGCCTCATCTTCGAGCCCGGACTTGGTGACCACCACGAGGGTCAGCACCCGGCCCAGGGCGATCACGCCGCCCTGCTCGCGCAGCGCCATGATCTCCTTGGAGATCTTCGAGGTTGTGGTGTCGGGAAGATTTACGATCATGGCCTTCTCCAGGTGCGTCCGTCGCGGGCTAGCAGCTCGCCGGCGGAGGCGGGGCCCCAGCTTCCGGGCGCGTAGGGCTCGGGTTGTTCGTCCAGGCTCGCCCAGTAATCCTCAAAGGGATCCAGGATCTTCCAGGACAGTTCCACCTCGGCGTGCCGGGGGAACAGCGGCGGTTCGCCGAGCAGCACATCGAGGATGAGCCGCTCGTAGGCCTCCGGGCTGGATTCGGTGAAGGAGTGGCCGTAGCCGAAGTCCATCGTGACGTCGCGGACCTCCATCTGGGTGCCGGGCACCTTGGACCCGAAACGGATCGTGGCGCCCTCGTCGGGCTGGACCCGGATGACGACGGCGTTCTGGCCGAAGTCGTCCTCGCCGTGGTCCGTGAAGAGCAGGTTGGGCGCGCGCTTGAGCACGACGGCGATCTCGGTCACCCGGCGGCCCAGCCGCTTGCCGGCCCGCAGGTAGAACGGCACACCGGACCAGCGGCGGGTGTTGATGTCCACCCGGATCGCGGCGAAGGTCTCGGTCTTGGAGTCGGCCGGGATGCCGTCCTCGTCCAGGTAGCCGACGACCTTTTCGCCGCCCTGCCAGCCGCCCGTGAACTGCCCCCGGGCCGAGTGGGTGGAGAGGTCTTCCGGCAGCCGGACGGCGGCCAGGACCTTTTCCTTCTCCGCGCGGAGGTCGTCGGCGTTGAAGGAGATCGGCTCCTCCATCGCGGTCAGCGCCAGCAGCTGCAGCAGGTGGTTCTGGATGACGTCGCGGGCCGCGCCGACGCCGTCGTAGTAGCCTGCGCGGCCGCCGGTGCCGATGTCCTCGGCCATGGTGATCTGGACGTGGTCCACATAGTTGGCATTCCACAGCGGCTCGAAGAGCTGGTTGGCGAAGCGCAGCGCCAGGATGTTCTGCACCGTCTCCTTGCCCAGGTAATGGTCGATCCGGAAGACCGCGTCCTGCGGGAAGACCGACTCGACGATGTCGTTCAGCTGCCGGGCCGATTCGAGGTCGTGCCCGAAGGGCTTCTCGATCACCACCCGCCGCCACTGGTCCTCCCCGGCCTGGGCCAGGCCGTGCTTGGAGAGCTGCCGGCAGACCAGTTCGAACGCCTTGGGAGGGATGGACAGGTAGAACGCATGGTTTCCCCGCGTGCCGCGGTGTTCGTCCAGTTCCTTGATCGTGGCGGAAAGCCGCTCGAACGCCTCGTCGTCGTCGAATTCGCCCTGAACGAAGCGGATGCCCTGGGACAGCTGCTTCCACACGACTTCGTCGAACGGCGTGCGGGCGTAGGCCTTGACCGCGGCCTTGACCTCCGCGGCGAAGTCCTCGTTGTCCCACTGGCGCCGGGCGAAGCCGACGAGGGCGAAGCTCGGCGGGAGCAGCCCGCGGTTGGCCAGGTCGTACACGGCCGGCATGAGCTTCTTGCGGGCGAGGTCCCCCGTGACCCCGAAGAGGACCAGCGACGACGGTCCGGCAATACGGTTCAGGCGGCGGTCCCGCGGGTCCCGGAGCGGGTTGCGCCGGCCCGTGGCCTTCGGGCCGTAGGTCATTGTTTCTGGCATGGTTGCGTGGTGCCTTAGCTCTTGGTGGAGGGGGCCTGGTCTCGGCCCTGGCCGGCCAGGGCCGAGACCAGGTCCTGCAGCTGCCGGACGCCCGCGGCGCGGTCCGTGAGGTGCAGCCGGAGGACGGGCCGGCCGTGTTCGGACAGGACCTGGGCGTCCCCGGCGGCCTGGGCGGAGATCAGCTCGCCGAAGGTGAAGGGACGGTCCGGGATGGCCAGGTCGGTGGCGGACGCCGCCGTCACCTGGAGGAACACACCAATGGCGGGTCCGCCCTTGTGGAACTGGCCGGTGGAGTGCAGGAACCGCGGGCCCCAGCCGAACGTGACGGGCCGGCCGCTGAGCGCCGCCAGCTGGTCCCGGACACCCTCGAGGGGCGCGTAGGCGAGCCGGTCGAAGTAGGCCTGGACGCTCAGGTAGCCGTCCGGGCCAAGCTCGCCGAGCAGCGCGCTGACCGCGTCGGCTGCCGTGCCGGCACCGCCAAGCCATTCCCCGCCGCGGACCTCGATGGCACCGTCGGTGAAGTTGGCCGGCGTCGGTTCCGGCTGGGCATCCAGGAGGCCGCGGGCGGCCACCTTCGCAGTTTCGACGTCGGGCTGGTCAAAGGGGTTGATGCCGAGCAGGCGGCCGGCCACCGCGGTGGCGAATTCCCAGGCCATCATCTGGGTCGGGAGCCCGCCCGCGATGGCCACCTCGTTTGAGCCGAGTTCGACGTCGGCATCCACCCCAACAAGGCGGATCACGAGGACGTCCGGGGCACCGAGGGTGGCCTCGGGTGACTTCGGTCCCGCCACGACCGGCAGCACGCCGGTGCCGAGCTTGCCGGTTGATTCGGCGATGAGCTGTTCGGCCCAGTCGGCGAAGCCCGCCATCCCGGAGCCGTCCTCGGCGATCACGATCTTGTTGCGCAGCGGGTTGGTGCCGCCCAGCGCCGCGGCCAGGGCGAGGCCGATGTTCTCCTCCGAGTCATCGTTCAGGACTTCCGCGGCTTCCTCGGCCTCGTCCAGGAAGGTCTGGATGTCCACTCCGGCCAGGCCGCAGGGCACCAGCCCGAACGCGGTGAGGGCCGAGTAGCGGCCGCCGACGTTCGGATCCGCGTTGAAGACGGCACGGTAGCCGGCCTCGCGGGCGGATTTGTCCAGCGGCGATCCGGGATCGGTGACGATGATGATCCGGCTCTTGGCGTCGACGCCGGCCTCGGTGAAGGCGTGTTCGAAAATCCGGCGCTGCGAGTCTGTTTCCAGGGTGGAGCCGGACTTCGAGGACACCACGATCGCGGTTTCGCGCAAACGGTCCGCCAGGGCGGCCGAAACCTGTTCGGGATCGGTGCTGTCCAGCACGGTCAGCTCGACGCCGGCGGTCCCGGCGATGACCTCGGGGGCCAGCGAGGAACCGCCCATGCCGCACAGCACGATCCGGCTGACGCCCTCGGCGCGGAGCGCGTCACGAAGCGCAAGGATGTCCGCGACGAGCGGCTGCGAGACGGTGGCCGCCTCAACCCAGCCGAGCCGGACGGAAGCCTCGGCCTCGGCGTCGGGACCCCACAGGGTGGCGTCCTTGGCGAAGATCCGGGTGGCGATCTTGTCTTCCAGCAGGGCCGGGAGGTGCTGTTCGCGGGCCTGACGGGCAGCGCCCGTGGCGTCGTAGCTGAGAGTCGTCACGGTGGACTATGCGTCTTTCCGTGCAGCGGCGAGGGCCGCCTCGACGTCGCCCAGCAGTTCCTTCCAGCTGGCCACGAACTTGTCGAGGCCTTCGGACTCGAGCACCGCGACAACCTCGTTGTAGGAGATGCCCAGGGCGTCAATCGCGTTGAGCGTGGCGTTGGCGTCGTCGTAGCCGCGGGTGATGGTGTTCCCCGTGACGGTGCCGTGGTCGAAGGTGGCGTTGAGCGTTTTCTCCGGCATGGTGTTCACGACGCCGGGAGCGACGAGCTCCGTGACGTACAGGGTGTCCGGGTAGGCCGGATCCTTCACGCCGGTGGAGGCCCACAGCGGGCGCTGGGGGAGCGCGCCGGCATCGGCCAGGAGCGCCCAGCGTTCGGTGGAGAACAGTTCCTCGTAGGTCTGGTACGCCAGGCGGGCGTTGGCCACGCCGGCCTTGCCCTTCAGGGCGCGGGCTTCGTCGGTGCCGATCGCGTCGAGCCGCTTGTCGATTTCGGTGTCCATGCGGGAGACGAAGAAGGATGCCACGGAGTGGATCCTGGAGAGGTCGTGGCCGTTCTCCTTGGCCTGCTCGAGGCCGCCCTGGAAGGCGTTGATGACGGCGCGGTACCGCTCGAGGGAGAAGATCAGGGTCACGTTCACGCTGATGCCGGCCGCGAGGGTTGCCGTGATGGCTTCGAGGCCTTCGAGCGTGGCGGGGATCTTGATGTAGACGTTGTCCTTGTTGACCTGGCCGTAGAGGTGCTTGGCTTCGGCGATGGTTGCGGCGGTGTCCCAGGCGAGCCGGGGGTCCACCTCGATCGAGACGCGGCCGTCGACGCCCTTGGTGGCGGCGGCCACGGGGGCGAAGAGGTCACAGGCGTCGGCGACGTCGGTGGTGGTGATCGCGAAGACGGTCTCCTCGACGCTGGCGTTGGCGGCTGCCATTTCCTTGATCTTGGCGTCGTAGTCGTGGCCGGTGGAGATGGCCGCGTGGAAGATGCTCGGGTTCGTGGTGACCCCGACCACGTTCCGCTCTTCGATCAGCTTGCGCAGCGAGCCGGTGGTGAGGCGGCCGCGGGAGAGGTCGTCGAGCCAGATCGAGACGCCGGCGTCGGACAGCTTTTGAGTAGGGGAAGAGGTGGGGGTGGAGCTGGGGCTGGTGGTCATGTTTAACTCCTGAAAGTCTGGGGCCGCCGCCGTCAGTTGGGGCGGCGGCCCGGGAAACAAGGTGTGGATCAGGCGGTGAGGCCGGCCAGGGATTCCCTGGCGGCCGCGGTGACGGCTTCGGCGGTGATGCCGAATTCCTGGAAGAGGCGCTTGTAGTCGGCGGAGGCGCCGAAGCGCTCGAGGGAGATGGAACGGCCGGCGTCGCCGACGAATTCCTTCCAGCCCAGCGCGAGTCCGGCTTCGACCGAGACGCGTGCCTTGACTGCGGCGGGCAGGACCGCTTCACGGTACGCGGGGTCCTGCTGGTTGAACCATTCCACGCAGGGCATGGACACGACGCGGGTGGGGATGCCTTCGGCCTGGAGGGCTTCGCGGGCCTTGACGGCGAGCTGGACCTCGGAGCCGGTGCCGATCAGGATGACCTTCGGCGCGGCGGTGGCGCCGTCGGCGGAGCCTTCGGCCAGCACGTAGCCGCCCTTGGCGACGCCGGCGGTGGAGCCGAAGGTGTCGGCCTCCGCGTCGCCGGTGCCGCGGGCGTAGGTGGGGATGTTCTGCCGGGTCAGCACGATCCCGGCGGGGTTCCCGTGGTTTTCCAGCATGATCTTCCAGGCCGCTGCGACCTCGTTCGCGTCTCCCGGGCGGACGACGTCCAGGCCCGGGACGGCCCGGAGGCTGGCGAGCTGCTCCACCGGCTGGTGGGTGGGGCCGTCTTCGCCCAGGCCGATCGAGTCGTGGGTCCAGACGTACAGCGACGGGACGCCCATCAGGGCGCCGAGCCGGATCGCCGGGCGCTGGTAGTCGCTGAAGATCAGGAAGGTGCCGGAGAACGCCCGGGTGTTCCCGTGCAGGGAAATGCCGTTCACGATCGACGCGGCGGCGTGTTCGCGGATGCCGAAGTGCAGGACCCGGCCGTAGGGGTTGCCCTTCCACGCCTCGGTCTGCCGGGAGGAGGGGATGAACGAGGGCGAGCCTTCGATCGTGGTGTTGTTCGACTCCGCGAGGTCCGCGGAGCCGCCCCACAGTTCCGGCATGACCGGGCCGATCGCGTTCAGGACCTTGCCGGACGCGGCGCGGGTGGAGACGTCCTTGCCGGCTTCGAAGACCGGGAGGGCCGCGTCGAGCTCGGCCGGAAGCTTGCGGGCCTCGATGCGCTCCAGCAGCGCGGCGCCCTCGGGGTTGGACGCCTGCCACGCCTCGAACGCGTCCTGCCAGTCGTTGCGGGCCGCCGCGCCGCGGCCGGCGGCGTCACGGGTGTGGGCGAGGACGTCGTCGTCGACCTGGAAGGAACGCTCCGGATCGAAGCCGAGGACCTTTTTCAGGCCGGCGACTTCCTCGGCGCCCAGGGCGGAACCGTGGATCTTTCCGGTGTTCTGCTTCTTGGGGGACGGGTAGCCGATGATGGTCCGCAGCGAGATGATGGAGGGCTTGTTCGTCTCGGCCTTCGCGGCGAGCAGCGCGGCGTGCAGTTCGGCCACGTCCTCGACGTATTCGCCGGTCCGGGTCCAGTCGACCCGCTGGACGTGCCAGCCGTAGGCCTCGTAGCGCTTGAGGACGTCCTCGGTGAACGCCACATCCGTGTCGTCCTCGATGGAGATGTGGTTCTCGTCGTAGATCACCACGAGGCTGCCGAGTTCCTGGTGCCCGGCGAGCGAGGAGGCCTCGGAGGTGACGCCTTCCTGCAGGTCGCCGTCGGAGGCGATCACCCAGATCGTGTGGTCGAACGGGCTGGCGCCCGCGGCGGCGTCGGCGTCGAACAGGCCGCGCATTCGGCGCTGGGAGTACGCGAAACCGACCGCGGACGCGAGGCCCTGGCCCAGCGGGCCGGTGGTGATCTCGACGCCGGCCGTGTGCTTGTATTCCGGGTGGCCCGGGGTCAGCGAGCCCCAGGTCCGCAGCGCCTGCAGGTCCTTCAGCTCCAGGCCGTAGCCGGCGAGGAACAGTTGGATGTACAGGGTCAGGGAGGTGTGGCCGGGGGAGAGGACGAACCGGTCCCGTCCCAGCCAGTCCGGGTTCTTCGGGTCGTGCCGCATCAGCTTCTGGAACAGCAGGTACGCGGCCGGAGCCAGACTCATCGCGGTCCCCGGGTGGCCGTTACCGACCTTCTCCACGGCGTCCGCAGCGAGAACGCGGACAGTGTCCACCGCACGCTGGTCCAAACTGGTCCAAGACAGTTCTTGCTCTTCCAAATGTGGCACGAAAACCGGGCCCCTCTCTGTGCTGACGGCGGGTGGAATGGTCAGTCCCGTCCGGGCACAGTTCGGTGCCCGCTGCGGTACGTACCAGCCGTTCACCATCGAAACGTTGATCAATCATTCAGTCGCGCCGGCAACTGCACGTGAAACTGTTACGTCTCTCGCGGCTATCGCCCGTGCGCGCTGATCTGCAGATAGCTTAGCCCTATTCCACCCGTCGGGTGGCGTATATCTCACCAATTGGACCGGATTTGTCGCTTATATGAATCACCGCCCGGCGCCGCGGCGGTGAGCCCGCATTAACCTGTTCGAATCACGGCGGTGTTCCGGCGGCCTCAGCACGGCAACTTCACGACGGCAACCCGGGACCCCGACGTCGGCGGGGTCACGGTATGATGGTGCGTGGCTACCAACGGGGGCGAGGACACACCCGTACGCGGTGCGTGGACCCCCTCCAGCAACGCGCCGGATCCAAGGCGCACTGCTTCAAGACGCACTGCTTCAAGACGCCCTGCGAAAACCAGCCCGACTGAACAGCCAGACAGAACAGAGTGACTGCCACCGTGAGCACAACCGATACGCCGCTGAACGCCTCCACGATCCCCGGAAGGATCGGCTTCTCCCGCAAAGCCAAGGCATACTTGGCGCTCACAAAGCCCCGCGTCATCGAGCTCCTGCTCGTGAGCACGCTGCCGACCATGATCTACGCGCAACGCGGGTTCCCGTCAATCGGTCTGATCCTGGCAACGCTCGTGGGCGGCGCCTTCGCGGCAGGCAGCGCCGGTGCCTTCAACTGTTACATCGACCGCGACATTGACAAGCTCATGCACCGCACCGAGAACCGGCCGCTGGTCACGGGCGAAGTGACGCCGCGCGAGGCCCTCGTCTTCTCCTGGCTCCTGGGCGCGGCGGCGATTGGCATTCTCTGGTTCGGAGCCAACCCCCTCGCTGCGTGGCTCGGCCTTGGCGCCATCATCTTCTATGTGGTCATCTACACGATGATCCTCAAGCGCCGCACCGCGCAGAACATCGTCTGGGGCGGGGCTGCGGGCTGTTTCCCGGTGCTGATTGCCTGGGCCGCCGTGACCAACACGGTGGAGTGGCCCGCCGTCGTCCTCTTCATGGTGATCTTCCTCTGGACCCCGCCGCACTACTGGCCGCTGTCCCTGCGCTACGGCGAGGACTACCGCAACGCCAAGGTGCCGATGCTCGGTGCCATCGCCGGCGCCAAGGTGGTCTCGGTGCAGGTTGTCCTGTACGCGTGGGCCATGGTCGCGTGCTCGCTGCTGATGGTTCCGGCCGGTGGCGCCGGCTGGGTCTACACCGTCACCGCCGTCGTCGCGGGTGCCTGGTTCCTGTACGAATCGCACGCGCTGTACAAGCGGGCACAGGGCGGGGACGTTTCCAACAAGGGCGCCATGAAGGTCTTCCACGGCTCGATCAGCTACCTGACCCTGCTCTTCATCGCCCTGGCCGTGGACCCGTTCGTCGGTTCCGCCATCGTCGGCGGCTAGCCCCCCCACGACGCTCCCTCACCTTTCGCACGGTTTAGCCGGACGCTCCCTCACCTGATGTGAGGGAGCGTCCGTCGTGTGGATGGGGAACGGACGAGGCGGGCGCCGGGAGGGTCCGTAGGCTGCTGGCATGGATCCAGCGAATCGGACCATAGGCGTCGCAGGCACTTACCGCAGGATTTCGTGGAACGACGGCCACGAGGAGAGCGACGGCCCGGTCGGGTTGAGGTCCCGAGCCTAGGCGAACACGCCCGGATGAGCATCTGAGCGCATAACCATATATGTCAAGTCCTTCTTCTGCATGTAAGGAACATTGCCGGGCTGAACAATTAGCGTGACAGACCGGTTGATCCCCTTGTACAGTGCTGTCACGGACTTCCTCGTTCCAGCGCCGGAGACGCCGGACGTGTGCAGGCCGGTTCCGGACTAGCCGGAACATGGAACAAAGGAATGCCAATGTCGACGGAGCCGTCGTCCTTTCCATCCTGCAGCGACAGCCAACGCCCAGTGGCACCCGCGCTAAGGGGGAAGCCTGAGGATGAGGCTTCGGGGATACGCCGACAGGCCGCGGATATCGTCGATGCGGTGCTGTCACAGACTTCACCAGAGAACGCCCCCATGCGGGATCAACTTCGCATACACCTTGCCTCCAACCCAGGACGCCCGGAAATAGCACTCGCGGAGCATCTGGTCTCCCTCGGATCCCTGGCCGATTACACGGGTGGCGTGCATCAAGTGCAGCACCCGCCCGTCCCGTCAGAGGGGATAGACGCCGTCGAAACGACGGCCACGGCGACAACCGAGAGTGCTTCGCGCATTCAGGCGGTCCTGGCACACCGGACGCTGTTGACGGCTTTCCAGCCGATATTCGATCTCTCTACCGCCGCGGTCGTCGGTGTCGAAGCGTTCACACGGTTCGTCAGCGACGGGAGCGACAGCGCCGATTACTGGTTTACCGAGGCCGCCAACGCACAGCTCGGTAGCGAACTTGAATTCGCGGCGCTGGAGTCCGCCCTTACTGCCGCGCAGCACCTGCCTGCCCACCTGTACGTGGCGCTGAAACTCTCCCCGGCCATCTGCCTGGACCCGCTCCTGCCGCAATTTCTTCAGGAATCGGGGCTGTCCCCCGGCCGGACGGTACTTCAGCTCACCGAGGCGCTGACCGACGAGGAGCCCGCTGCCCTTGCTGCAGCGCTGGAACCCCTACGACGGCGGGGAGTCCGCCTGGCGATTGACCATGTGGGCTCGTACTTTGCCTCGATCCGCCACGTCAGGCAGCTCGAACCAGACATCATCAAGCTGGACCGGAACCTCATCGAGGGAATCGACACCGACCCGCTGCGCCACGCCTTCAGCGAGGCCATGACCGGCATCGCCGGGCAGATCGGTGCGTCGGTTACCGCGGAAGGAATCGAAACCAGTGCTGAACTCGCAGCCGTCACCGGGCTCGGATTAACAGCCGGGCAGGGTTACTTCCTGGGCCGGCCATCCACCCGGCCTCAGGACTGGGACAGCTGGAGCATCCCCGCGCACGCTTTCGAGTCGTTGACGGATCCTGACGCGTCCGCGCGGTCATGAAAACGAACGACGGTCTGCCGCCGGGCAGGACAAAGCCCACGGCACTGTTTCGACGGCGGAACCCGGCCCGCCGGGACCGGGGTCCTATGCAGCGACAAGGCAGGCCGCTGCGCGCCTGCCGCGGATGCCTACTTCACCGGGCTGTAGCGGGCCAGGTCGGCGGCGTTGGTGGCCGCGCTCATCAGCAGCGCGGCCCCCAGCATGTGCGCGCCGACGAGCAGCGCCGGGATGCCGTTGTAGTACTGGGTGAAGCCGATGATGGCCTGCAGCACGGTGACGCCCAGGAGCAGGAGCACGGCGGTGCGGAACGGCCCGGTGATCCGGCCGCGGAGCACCAGGAACAGCCCGAAGAGTGCGCCGGCGGTCACCAGGTAGGCCGGCACGGCGTGGATGTGCGAGAACAGGTCCCAGTCGAGGCCATTGCGCGGGGCATCGGCGTCGCCCGCGTGCGGGCCCGCCCCGGTCACCACCACGCCCAGGCAGACCGCCACGGCCGAGATGAGCGCGACGGCGGTCATCACCGGGCGTGCGGCGCCCGGGAGCGCGGTGAGCCCGGCAGCCCGGGCCTTGCCCGTGCGGCCGTAGGCGCGGTTCACCAGCAGCGTCGCGAGGACCACGAGGGCCATGGAGACGAGGAAGTGCAGGCCCACCACCCACGGGTTCAGCTGGGTCAGCACCGTGATGCCGCCGATCACGGCCTGCGCCGGGATGCTGGCGAGCAGGGCCAGGGCCAGCAGGAAGAGGTCTCGGCGCTCCTTGCGGAGGTTCCACAGGTAGACCAGCATCATCACTGCGACGGCGGCCAGCGCGAACGTCAGGAGCCGGTTGCCGAACTCGATGATGCCGTGAATCCCCATTTCCGGGGTGTTCACCAGCGAGGCGTCCGTGCAGCGCGGCCAGGTGGGGCAGCCAAGTCCCGAGGCGGTCAGCCGGACAGCGCCGCCGGTCACCACCAGCACGGTCTGGCCGATCAAGGACAACACGGCCAGCCGCTTGACCGTCTTGTCGACGGTGACGGGCAGCCGGGCGGTGATCCCGGAGACGATCCGGGGTGGGCGTGACGCCGTACTCACAGTTTTCTCAATTCCACTTGAACCAACGGGTGGCTGCGCCGCCGGCAATTGCCGTCCAGAGCAGCAGGACAAGCACGGCACCGGCATTGATGCTGCCGTGCAGGAAAGCGTCCCTCAGCGCCTGGCCCAGCGCACCCGAGGGAAGGACATGCACCACGGCCTGCGCCAGCGCGGGGAGCCGTTCGGCCGGGATAACAATCCCGCCCAGCGCCCCGAGCAGGATCCACAGCAGGTTGGTGATGGCAAGGGTCGCCTCCGGCCTGACCGTTCCGGCGACGAGGAGGCCCAGTGCCGTGAAGGACGCTGCCCCGAGGACCAGCAGGGCCAGGCCGGGCAGCCAGCCCGCCGGCTCGGGCTGCCAGCCCAGTATCAAGGCCACGGCCGTTACGACGAGCACCTGCAGGAGCAGCACGGCCAGGACGGCGAGGACCTTGCCGGCGATCAGCCCGGTGCGGCCCAGCGGAGTCGTGGAGAGAAAGCGCAGGACTCCGTAGCGGCGGTCGAATCCGGTGGAGATGCCCTGGCCGGTGAAGGCGGTGGACATGGCGCACAGCGCCAGGATGCCCGGGACGGCGACGTTGATCCGGCTCGAACCGAGCCCGTCAAGCAGCGGGGTGACGGTCAGGCCCACCATCGCCAGCAGCGGCAGCACAATCGCGAGGATCAGCTGCTCGCCGTTCCGGAGCATGGTGATCGTTTCGTACCTGCCCTGCAGCACGATCCGCCGCAACAACGGAGCGGGCGCACTGCTAGTCGCGCCGCCGCGAGCCGAACTGCCGAGGGGTGAACTGCCAAGCGGCGCACCGCCGGAAACGCGGGTCATCGGATCTCCCTTCCGGAGATGTCCAGGAAGACATCCTCGAGGCTGCGTGCTTCAAGGCTGAGGGAGCTGGGCATGATCCCGCGCGCGGCCCACCACGCGGTGATCGCGGCCAGATCGGCGGGGGTGAGGGAGCCGGTGGCGGCGTAGCTGCCGGCCCGCGCTTCGGTGACGTCGACGCCGTCGGGCAGCACGCCGGTGAAATCCAGCCCGGGTTCCGTCTCGAACAGCAGGGTGCGGATGTGCTGCTCCCCGGCGCCGGCCGGAAGCTTGTGCTGCAGTAGCTGGGCGATGGTTCCCTCGGCGACGTTGCTGCCCGCATCGATGATGTAGACATAGTCGGCGAGGCGCTGGGCATCGCCCATGAGGTGCGTGGTCAGGATGATCCCCATCCCGCGGTTGCGCAGTTCGGAGATGAGCTCAAAGACCAGCTGCCGGGACTGCGGGTCCAGGCCGGCGCTCGGCTCATCCAGGAAGAGCACCTCGGGATTCCCGACGAGGGCTGCGGCGAGGGCGAGTCGTTGCTTCTGTCCGCCGGAAAGCCGCCGCACCGAAGTCCGGCTGAAGCCGTCGATTCCAAGGCGTGCAATGAGCTCCTCGACGGGCCACGGGTCCTGGTACATGCCGGCGATGTGCTTGAGCAGGGGGATGGGCCGGGCCGACGGCGGCAGCCCGCCGTCCTGGAGCATCACGCCGACCCGCGCACGCAGTCCGGCCCCGGCCGTGTCCGGGTCCTGGCCTAGCAGGCTGATGCTTCCCGCGGTACGCTTCTGGAGTCCCTGGGCGCATTCGATGGTGGTGGTCTTGCCGGCCCCGTTGGCGCCCAGCAGGGCCGTGACCTGACCTCGTTCCGCGACGAGGGAGAGGCCGCTGACCACCCGCAGCATCTTGCCGTCAAGGGTGGGCAGCGGACCAACATCCTTGACTAGCCCGCTGATGGACAGGACGGGGGATTCGGGAGATCGCACCAGAGCATTCTACGCGATGTAGTACGGCGCGGCCGGGTGCCCTGGTCTGTGAATGTCTTCTCCAGCTTCACTCCAAGAGTGATCAAGGCCGTTTTTCTGTGCGGTGAGGTCTTGGTCTTTGGTGGATACGCGGGCTTATCCGACCAGGAGTCCGGTCATGGCGTTGAACGTACCGTTTGCCCCCTTCAAGGGGCACTTCGACACGAACACGCCGGCCGTCGTGATTTACGACGGCGGCTCCCTCAAAGTGCCCCGCGACGGTTCGCCGGCCTTCCTTCAGCACACCCAAAAACAAACTTTCAAGGAGCAGCCCCTGACTAAGATGCGCACAGTAGATGCTGCCGTCGCCATCATAAAAAGGATGGCGCCATCGAGCGGCTCCGGTGTGAATGTTCGCCGACTGTCAGTTTCAGAAGTCGCCTGAACCGAATGTCAGAAGTCGTCTGCACCGCTCTATGCGGGCCTATTGTGCCTGCTGGCGGCGGCTTTTCGGTTAAAAATGCACCCCAGGTACTGGACGAAACCGCCCAACTCACGCCATAATGCACACCACCACAAAGCAACGCCCACAACGATTTACACCACCCCACGGGACTCTACCGCGGGGTGTGTGATTCGCTTCGCGATGGGGTTGCATCTGCTGGTTGGCTGCAAGAAGAAGTTGTGGAGGCAGAGAATCATGACCGCACAGGAAGCCGGGCGAAAGAGTGTCGGGGGCCCGGTGTCGGTCCGCCCGCTGCGCGAGGCGGACCTCGACCGCGCTGACGAGATCGTCAGGGTGGCGTTCGGGACGTTCCTCGGGGTCCCCGATCCGTTCGGGACCGCCGACTATGTCCGAACTCGCTTCGCGGCCGATCCGCACGCCGCCTTCGCCGCGACGGTCGACGGCGAGCTCGCCGGATCGAACTTCGCCGCCAACTGGGGCAGCGTCGGGTTCTTCGGACCGTTGACCGTGCGTCCGGACCTGTGGGACCACGGCGTCGGCAAAAGCCTGATGGAGCCGATCATGGGCTGCTTCGAGACCTGGGGGAGCAGCCACCTCGGCCTGTTCACCTTCTCGCACAGTCCTAAACACCTCGAGCTCTACCGCCGGTACGGCTTCTGGCCACGATTCCTGACCGCCGTCATGCGTAAGCAGGTCGCGGCCCGTGGCGCGGTGCCCGCCCGGGTCACGTATGCCGGGCTGTCGGCCGCCGATCGGCCCGACTACCTCAGTGCCTGTCGCGCCCTGACCGACGCCGTGTATGAGGGTCTGGACCTGGAACGCGAGATCGTGGCCGTGCACGCGCAGGGACTCGGCGACACCGTGCTGCTGCCGGGGGAGTCGGGGCTCGACGGGCTGGCCGTGTGTCACTGCGGACCGGGATCGGAGGCCGGCGCGGATGTGTGCTTCGTCAAGTTCGGCGCCGTACGCCCCGGCCGGCAGGCCGGTGACAGATTCGAGCGACTACTCGACGCCTGCGAGCAACTGGCCGCCGAGCGCGGATTGGGTCAGCTCGAGGCCGGGATGAACCTGGGCCGCCCGGATGCCTATCAGCGCATGGTCGCCCGCGGTTTCCGTACCGGGTTGCAGGGCGTGACCATGCACCGGCCCAACGAGCCCGGCTACAGCCACCCCGACGCGTACGTGATCGACGACTGGCGCTGACATCTGCGGACGGGACGGCCCGTTCGTTCGGTCGACACGGGGACGGCCTCGTGGAACAGGACTTCGCCTGTGATCTCCACCAGTACGCGATCCATCTTCACTCCCGTCGCAATTGTGCGCCTCGTGGTCGGCTGGGGCGCCGTCGTCAGCTTGGTGTTTGCCGGGCCCCTGCTTGAGCCTCCCGTCCCTGCATGGCTGCTGGTTACTGCACTCGTGGTCATCGTCGGGGTCGTTCTGGTCTGCGCCTTCGGGGTGGTCCACGAGGCTGAACATCTCGCCCACCGACTGGGTGATCCCCACGGCTCCCTGGTCCTCACACTCTCGATCGTGCTGATCGAGGTGGTGCTCATTTCCGCCGTCATGCTGGGGCCCGGCGAGCACACCACGATCGCCCGGGACTCGGTGATGGCCGTATCGATGGTCATTCTCAATGCGGTGATCGGGCTCTCTGTTCTCGTCGGAGCGATCAAGCACGGCAATCTGGGCCACAACCGCACCGGCACCTCCTCCTATCTCGCCCTGCTCGTCGTTCTCGCCGCGCTGGCCTTTGCCCTACCGGCCCTGATCGGGCGGGATGGCTCCTACACGCCGGGGCAGGAGATCCCCATCATCGTGCTGACCCTCGCCCTGTATGCCTTCTTCCTCTTCCGGCAGATGGGCAGGCAAGCCGATGATTTCCGTGAAGTCGATCCACGCTTCGCCGCTGGTCCGGGCATCCGTGGCAGCGTCGCCTCCGAGCAGGGCCGCCGGAGCGTCACCCAGGTCATCGCCGAGCACCGTTCCGAGGTATTGCTGCGGATTGCGCTGCTTGTCGTGACGGTCCTGCCCATTGTGCTGCTCTCGCACCACATGGCCACGCTCCTGGACGACGGGCTCGGGCGCGTCGGGGCGCCGGTGGCGTTTTCCGGCATTCTGATCGCCATGATTGTTTTCTTGCCCGAGTCGATCACGTCAGTGCGGGCAGCGCTGCAGGGTGAGATTCAGCGTGTCAGCAATCTATGTCATGGCGCCCTGGTCTCCACGGTCGGCCTGACAATTCCCGCCGTCCTCATCATCGGCGCCCTCACCGGTCAGGCCGTCGTGCTGGGCGAGTCCCCGGCCAACCTCTTGCTCCTCGGCGTCACATTGATGCTGTCGGTGACAACGCTTGCCTCCAAGAAGGTGACGGCGATGCACGGCGCAGCCCATCTCGTGGTCTTCGCGATCTACGGCATCGCCGTATTCTCCTGAGCCTCGCGGTCTGTCAAAGCGACAATGCTGAGACAGGCCCACCGACATGGACGCACCCGCCACCGGAGGATAGCCATGCCTTACTGGATCGCGGGACTAAATTACGACATGATTGTGTTGTGTATTCCATGAGCCCCTCCTCTTCTGCTGCCCTTGCCGGGCGCGGTCCCTCGCGCGCGGCGTCAGCCGTTGCGTCCGAGGCAGTGGCATCCGTGGCAGCCCAGGCAGCGACCGCCTTCCCGGTGGCCGACGCCGATGAGCGGACCCGGGACCGCGTGCTGAACGCGGTACTGGAACACGGACCCATCAGCGCCGCCGAACTCGGCGACCTGCTCGGCTTCACCCCCGCCGCGGTGCGCCGCCACCTGGACCACCTCGCACGCCACGGCGTGATCGAGGTCAAACGGGTTGCCCGTGCCGGCGCCGGAGCGGGACGCCCCGCACGCCGCTATGTCCTCAGTTCCCAAGGCCAGTCCACGCTCGGCAACGACTACCTCGACATCGCCACCCTGGCGCTGCAGCGCCTCGGCGAGATGGCCGGCCCCGAAGCCGTGCGGCAGTTCGCCGTCGAACGCTTCGGCGACATGGAAAGCCGCTACGCACCCGAGATCGACGCCGCCGGACCGGACATCACAGCCCGCGCGCAGGCGCTGTCCGAGGCCCTGAGCCGCGACGGCTTCGTCGCGTCCGCGGCCTCCCTTGAAGCCAAGACGCCCCTGCCGGCGGCGCTCTCCAGCGTCCAGCTGTGCCAGGGTCACTGCCCCATCCAGCAGCTGGCCGCCCAGTTCCCCGTGTTCTGCGATGTGGAGACCGAAGTGTTCTCCCGGCTGGTCGGCGTCGACGTCCGCCGGCTCTCCACGCTGGCGCGCGGCGGCCACGTCTGCACCACCCACATACCCACAGGCCGTCCGGCGGCCAGGGGGCTTCACAGCCCCGCGACCACCCCGGGCAACCTGGACGAAGTATCCAACCATCTGCAAGAAAGGCCGTGATGACGGACCAACTATCAGAGAAGAAGGTTGCTGAATCGACTGTGATCTCGGAGATTCTGGAAAAGAATCCCGAGCTCCACGGAATCGGCACCTATGAGTACGGCTGGTCCGACAAGAACGATGTCGGGGCCAACGCGCGCCGCGGCATCAACGAGGACGTCGTCCGCGACATTTCGGCCAAGAAGAACGAGCCGGAATGGATGCTGGACCTGCGCCTCAAGGGCCTGAAGTACTTCGACCGCAAGCCCATGCCCACCTGGGGTGCAGACCTCTCCGGCATCGACTTCGACAACATCAAGTACTTCGTGCGGTCCACCGAGAAGCAGGCCAATACCTGGGAAGACCTGCCCGAGGACATCCGCAACACCTACGAGAAGCTGGGCATCCCGGAAGCCGAGCGCAGCCGCCTCGTCTCCGGCGTCGCGGCCCAGTACGAGTCCGAGGTTGTCTACCACCAGATCCGCGAGGACCTGGAACAGCAGGGTGTCATCTTCCTGGACACGGATACTGCGCTGCGCGAGCACCCTGAGATCTTCAAGGAGTACTTCGGCACCATCATCCCGGTGGGGGACAACAAGTTCGCGTCGCTGAACACGTCCGTCTGGTCCGGCGGTTCGTTCGTGTACGTGCCCAAGGGCGTCCACGTGG
The DNA here is from genome assembly GCF_040546335.1 of Arthrobacter sp. UYEF20. NCBI lineage: Bacteria > Bacillati > Actinomycetota > Actinomycetes > Micrococcales > Micrococcaceae > Arthrobacter > Arthrobacter sp. UYEF20. The sequence continues at coordinate 234,740 of NZ_JBEPNP010000005.1, forward strand.
ACATCCCCTTGCAGGCCTACTTCCGCATCAACACGGAAAACATGGGCCAGTTCGAACGCACGCTGATCATCGCGGACGAGGACTCCTACGTCCACTACATCGAGGGCTGCACCGCGCCGATCTACACCTCGGACTCGCTGCACTCCGCCGTCGTGGAAATCATCGTGAAGAAGGGCGCCCGCGTCCGCTACACGACCATCCAGAACTGGTCCACCAACGTGTACAACCTGGTCACCAAGCGCGCCATCTGCGAAGAGAACGCCACCATGGAGTGGATCGATGGCAACATCGGCTCCAAGGTCACCATGAAGTACCCGGCCGTCTACCTCGTCGGCGAGGGCGCCAAGGGCGAGACCCTCTCCATCGCGTTCGCCGGTGAAGGCCAGCACCAGGACACCGGTTCCAAGATGGTCCACATCGCGCCCAACACCAAGAGCTCGATCGTGTCCAAGTCCGTGGCCCGCGGCGGCGGCCGTGCAGCGTACCGCGGCCTGGTCCAGGTCCGCGAAGGCGCCAAGCACTCGGCCAACACGGTCCGCTGCGACGCGCTCCTGGTGGACACCATCAGCCGCTCGGACACGTACCCGTACATCGACATCCGCGAGGACGACGTGACCATGGGCCACGAGGCCACGGTCTCGCGGGTCAGCGAAGAGCAGCTGTTCTACCTGATGTCCCGCGGCATGCGCGAAGACGAGGCCATGGCGATGATCGTCCGCGGCTTCATCGAACCGATTGCCCGCGAGCTCCCGATGGAATACGCCCTTGAGCTGAACCGACTGATTGAACTGCAGATGGAAGGATCGGTCGGTTAATGACTGACATCACTACTGAAAAGGCCCGCATCGGCGCGCCCTCATCCCAGCCGTTCATCAACGGCTTCACCGAGGAAGGCGAAAGCCTTTCACCGCTGAACGCCGCGGAGTCGAAGTCACCGCTGGCGGGCGACGCCGTCAAGCGCCACTCGCACGGCGGCGGCGTCGGCATCCCGGACAGCTCACGCGCCGGCCGCCTGACCTCCTACAAGCTGGCGGACTTCAAGCCGCTGACCGGCATGGAGGAGGACTGGCGGTTCACCCCGCTCAAGCGCCTCCGCGGCCTGCACACCGAGGTCCTCAACGGCGCCGCGCCGTCCGTGAGCGTCACCGCCCCGGACAGCGTCACGGTGGAGACCGTCGGCCGTGACGACCGCCGGATCGGCTCCGCCGCCATCCCCGAGGACCGCGTCTCCGCGAACGCCTGGGAGAACTTCTCCGAGGCCACCGTCATCACCGTCCCGGCCGAGGTCCAGGCCGACGGCGAGGTCACCGTCCTGCTGACCGGCCAGGGCACCGAGGCTTCCGCGCAGCACGTCGTTATCGTCGCGGAAAAGTTCTCCAGGTCCGTCGTGGTCCTGGACCACCAGGGCACCGCCGTCGTGTCGGAAAACGTCGAGATCGTGGTTGGGGACGGCGCGCAGCTGACCGTCATCTCGATCCAGGAATGGAACGACGACGCCGTGCACGCCTCCTCGCAGCAGGTGAAGCTCGGCCGCGACGCCAGGTTCAAGCACATCGTGGTCAGCCTCGGCGGCGACCTGGTGCGGGTCACGCCGTCGGCCCGCTTCACCGCCCCGGGCGCCGAAGTGGAACTGTTCGGCCTGTACTTCGCCGACGCCGGCCAGCACCTCGAGCAGCGCCTGTTCGTGGACCACGCCGTCGCCAACTGCAAGTCCAACGTCCTGTACAAGGGCGCCCTGCAGGGCCGCAATGCGCACACCGTGTGGGTGGGTGACGTCCTGATCCGCAAGGAAGCAGAAGGCACCGACACCTACGAGGCCAACCGCAACCTGGTCCTGACCGACGGCGCCCGCGCGGATTCCGTGCCGAACCTAGAGATCGAGACCGGCCTGATCGCCGGCGCCGGCCACGCCAGCGCCACCGGACGTTTCGACGACCAGCACCTGTTCTACCTGATGGCCCGCGGCATCCCGGAGAAAGTGGCCCGCCGCCTGGTGGTCCGCGGCTTCCTGAACGAGATCATCCAGCAGATCAAGGTTCCGGCCATCGAAGAGCGCCTCACAGCCGCCGTCGAGCGCGAACTCGCGGCAACGGACAACTAGTGCGCAGCACTAGAGAACACGGAAACCATCAATGACTGAACAGCCAAAGGGCGAGCTGGTCTGCACCGCCAGCGAGATCCAGGTTAAGCAGGCGCTGCGGATCCTGATCGACGACTACCCCGTAGCGATCGTGAAGGACTCGATGGGGGAGATCCACGCGATCGGCGACACCTGCTCGCACGCGGACATCTCCCTCTCCGAAGGAGAGGTTGAAGGCTGCAAGATCGAGTGCTGGGGCCACGGTTCCCAGTTCGACCTGCGCAGCGGCGAGCCGCTCCAGCTGCCGGCCTATGATCCTGTTCCCGTCTTTGCCGTCACCGTCCTGGATGACGAGGTCTATGTGGACTTCACCAACGTCCTGAACGGTGCCGAGGCTCCGACCTTCAGCTAGCTGCCTGCAGCCGGCAACCGCACCAGAAAACTTATCGACCAGAAACCGCACAGTGCCGTCAGGGCACGGTGCAGAGGAGAACAAGGCACATGTCTACTCTTGAGATCAAGGACCTGCACGTCAGCATTGACACCGAGCAGGGCACAAAGGAAATCCTGAAGGGCGTCAGCCTGACCATCAGGACCGGCGAGACGCACGCCATCATGGGCCCCAACGGCTCCGGCAAGTCCACGCTGGCGTCCACCATCGCCGGCCACCCGCGCTACAACGTCACGTCCGGCTCGATCACGCTCGACGGCGAGGACGTCCTCGCGATGACCGTTGACGCCCGCGCCCGCGCCGGCCTGTTCCTGGCCATGCAGTACCCGGTCGAGGTTCCCGGCGTGAGCATGACGAACTTCCTGCGCACCGCCAAGACGGCCATCGACGGCGAAGCCCCGAAGCTGCGTACCTGGACGAAGGACGTCAAGGCTGCCATGGCGCAGCTGCGCATCGACGCCGACTTCACCCAGCGCAATGTCAACGAAGGCTTCTCCGGCGGCGAGAAGAAGCGCGTCGAGATCCTTCAGCTGGAGCTCTTCAAGCCGAAGTTCGCCATCCTCGACGAGACCGACTCCGGCCTCGACGTCGACGCGCTGAAGGTTGTCTCCGAGGGCGTCAACCGCGCCCACGCCGAAGGCAACATGGGCACCCTGCTCATCACGCACTACACCCGGATCCTGCGCTACATCAAGCCGGAATTCGTGCACGTGTTCGTTGATGGCCAGGTTGTGGAAGAGGGCGGCCCGGAGCTGGCCGACCGCCTCGAAGAAGAAGGCTACGACCGCTACGCCACCGGCGCAGGGGCGGCCACCATCGCTGCCGCCACCGCGGCAGCCCAGGCGTAGTTAGGAGTCCGTCATGACCGAACTCAATGTGGCCCGCACGAGCCTCGAGGATGTCGAAGAGGCACTCATGGATGTGATCGACCCGGAACTCGGGGTCAACATCGTGGATCTGGGCCTGCTCTACGGACTGAAGTACTCGGACGACGACGGCGCCCTGCTGATCGACATGACGCTCACCACGGCCGCCTGCCCGCTCACCGATGTGATCGAGGAGCAGGTCGGCAAGGCCTTGGACGGGGTCGTCGACGAATGGCGCCTCAACTGGGTGTGGATGCCGCCATGGGGTCCGGAACGGATCACCGAGGACGGCCGTGACCAGATGCGGGCCCTCGGCTTCAACATCTAGGTCCCCACCGCCTCCCCGCGCGAAACGAACGGCGGGCCCACCTCCCAGAGGCGGGCCCGCCGTCGTCGTTAACCGGTTGAGTGCGCTACGGTGTGGCGACGCCGAAGGTGTCGCACCGGTTGATGTCGCCCGTGCTGTAGCCCTGGTAGAACCACTTCTGCCGTTGCGCGCTGGAGCCGTGGGTCCAGGCCTCCGGCGAGACCCGGCCGGTGGCGGCCTTCTGGATCCGGTCATCGCCGACGGCCGACGCTGCGGAGAGGGCGTCCTTGAGGTCCTTTTCCTTCAGCGGGTCCAGGTACGGCTGCCCGGTCTTGGGATCCGGCTGCGTGGTGGCGTAGTGCGCCCACAGCCCGGCGTAACAGTCGGCCTGCAGCTCGACGCGGACGGCACCGGATTCCGGACCCTGGGGATCCTGCTGGGCGCGGTCCAGGTTGCCGAGCAGATTCTGGACGTGGTGGCCGAACTCGTGGGCCACCACATACTCCTGTGCCAGGGGCCCGCCGGAGGACCCGAAGCGGTCCACGAGCTCCTGGAAGAAGCCCGGGTCAAAGTAGGCAGTGGTGTCGGCGGGGCAGTAGAACGGGCCCACCTCCGAGGTGGCGGCGCCGCAGCCGGTGCCGGTGCCGCCCGTGAAGATGACTGTCTTCGGCTGGGGGTACTGCTTGTTGTACTGGGCCAGATAGGCCGGCCAGAAGGCGTTGAGGCTGTTGACCGTGCCAAGGATGCGGCAATCGAGGCGGGCGTCGGCGTCGGCGCCGCTGGCGCAGGCCAGCTCGGTGCCCTGCCCCTGCGCCCCGGAGTCCTGGGTGGTTCCGGTCAGGCCTTCCAGCAGCGCCGGGTTGATGCCGAACAGGGCCGCGATCAGCAGGACGATGCCGCCGCCGATCCCGCCCCCGACCTTGGCGCCGCGGCCCATGCCGCGGCGGTCCTGCACCTGCGAGGGGTCCAGCGGGACGTTGTCATTGAAACTCATGCTGTCACAATATCGTTTACCGGTAGCGGGGGCGCCTGCGCTCGGTAAAGTTGATCCGATGCCTTTCCTCGACAGACTCCAGCGCTGGGCCGGCGAGCGCCCCGACAGCACCGCCGTCGTGGTCGAGGGGCAGCGCCTGGGCTGGGAAGAGCTGCGGGATGCCGCCGCGCGCCGGGTGCCGGCAGCTCCCGCCGTGAGCGTGCTGTCCGAGGAGAACTCCCTGCACTTCGCCGCCGCGTTCGCGGCCGGCGTCGCGGGGGAGCGGCAGTGCGCCGTGCTGGACCCGACCTGGCCGCAGCAGCTGCAGGACAGCATCACAGAGCGGATAGCGGAAACGTTCCGGCGGGCGGCTCCGGTCACCGGGCACGGGCGCACTGACGCGCTCACTGACGAGCTGACCGACGGCCCGCCCGACGCGCCGTTCCTGATCGGTCTGACCTCCGGCACCACGTCTGTCCCCAAGGCCTTCACCCGCACCCGTCGGTCCTGGCAGGTGTCCTTCGACGCCTCGATCGAGTTCTTCGGCCTGACCCCGGAGGACCGGACCCTGGCGCCCGGGCCGCTCGCCGCGAGCCTGAACCTCTACGCCCTGGCCGAATGCCTGTACGCGGGGTCGGAGTTCCACACCCTGCCGAAGTTTGACGTGGGCGACGTCCACGCCGCGGTCAGCCACGACGGCATTACCCGGCTGGTCCTTATCCCCACCATGCTGCGGCTGCTCAGCGAGCGGGGCCTTGCGGGCGGCGTGGACGCCTCCGGGATCCGCAGCATCATCTGTGCCGGCTCCAAACTGGACGCCCGCACTCTGGACGCGGCACGCCGCTGGGCGCCCAATGCCACCATTTTTGAGTACTACGGCGCCTCGGAACTCAGCTTCGTCGCCGGTGCCGGCCTGCAGCCCGGGCAGCAGCCGCGGCTGGGCGGGACCGGGATCGGCAGGCCGTTCCCCGGCGTCGAGCTCCGCATCCTCGACGGCTCCGGTTCCCCGGTTCCGGACGGCAGCGACGGCAACGTCTGCGTCCGCAGCGGCATGGTCAGCGACGGCTACCTCTGGGGAGACGACGGCCAGGCGCTGCAGTGCTTCGACGGCTGGTACACCGTGGGGGACCAGGGCTACCTGTCCGGCGGGACGCTGCACCTGCTGGGCCGCCGCTCGGACATGATCATCACCGCCGGCACCAACGTGTACCCGCACGAGGTGGAGCTGGCCCTCGCCTCCGTGCCCGGTGTCGCCTCGGCGGTGGCGGCCGGCCTCGCCGATGATCTCCGCGGACAGCGTGTGGTGGCCGCGGTGGTGCCGTCCCACGGCGGCGTGACAGCGATGCAGTTAAAGGCCGGGGTGGAAGACGTGCTGGCCCGAGACAAGCGTCCGTTGGAGTACTTCGCGCTGACCGAGCTCCCGCTGACGGACCGGGGCAAGCTCAGCCGGCAGCTCCTGCTCGACTGGATCACCGGACATGACCCCAGGGCCCGCCGCCTTGGCTGAGCCGCCGGTCAGGTCCGTCGTGCCGGCCGTGCCGGCCGTGCCGCCGCTCCCCGCGGACCGGCAGCCCGTCATCATTGCCGCCCGCCGGACGCCGATCTGCCGCGCCAATGGCGCCCTGAAGACACTGCGCGCCCATGAGCTGCTGGCCCCCGTGCTGCGCAGCCTGCTCACCGACGCCGGCGTGGCCGCGGAGTCGGTGACGGATGTTGTGATCGGCAATGCCGTGGGCGGCGGCGGGAACGTGGCCAGGCTCGCGGCCCTCGAAGCCGGCCTGCCGGTCAGCGTCCCCGGCCTCACGGTGGACCGGCAGTGCGGGTCCGGACTCGACGCGATCGCCCTCGCCTCCCGTCTCGTGGCCGCCGGCGGTGGCGGCGTGTACCTGGCCGGCGGGGTGGAAAGCATCAGCACGGCACCGCTCCGCGCCAACCGGAACAGCGACGGCGGCCCGGAATTCTTCTCGCGGGCGCAGTTTGCGCCGAGCCGCTACGGCGATCCGGACATGGGGGTGGCTGCCGAAAACGTGGCTGCCCGGTTCGGGATCAGCCGGGCACGGCAGGACTCCGCGGCGCTGCGCAGCCACCGGCGCGCCCTGGCCGCCGCCGTTGCCGGCGCGTTCGACGCCGAAATCGTCCCGCTCCCGGGAGGCCCGGACCCCGGCGGCCCCCTGGCAGTCGCCGCCGACGACGGCCCCCGCCGCGGGTTGACCGCAGCGGTGGTGGCCCGGTTCCCGCCGGCGTTCGTGGCGGGCGGTACCGTCACCGCCGGGAACTCCTGCTTTGATGCGGACGGTGCGGCCGCCGTCGTGATCACATCGCTGGAGCGTGCCCGCGAACTCGGTGCCCGCAACGGGCTGCTGGTGCTGGGCACGGACACGGCGGGCGTGGACCCGCAGCTGCTGGGGATCGGCGCGGCCGCAGCGGGGAAACGGCTGCTCGCGGCCCACGGCCTGAGGGCGGGCGCGATTGGGCTGATTGAATTCAATGAGGCGTTCGCGGCGCAGGCCATTGCCTGCCTCGAGCAGCTCGGTATCGACCCGGAACGTGCCAACCTCGACGGCGGTGCCCTGGCCTTGGGCCACGCCTACGGGGCCTCCGGCGCGGTGCTCGTCACGCGGCTGCTCGGCCAGGCGCGCCGCACCCCGCTGGAGGGGCAGCTGGCGCTGGCACTGATCAGCATCGCCGGGGGAATGGGCACGGCGGCGCTGCTGGAATACCGCAGCTTGTCCTAGTCTCAGGGGGACATGCCCATTCTTGGGCTCGGGCAGCGGGCAGAGTAGGCATATGTGCTGTGGCTGCGGGCCGGGGAGGGCATGTCCCGCGGTCACGGCCGCGGGGAGGGCGTTCCGCGTGCACCAGCCGGGGGACATGCCCATTTTTGGGCTCGGGCAGCGGGCAGAGTGGGCATATGTCCGGTGGCTGCGGGCAGGGGAGGGCATGTCCCGCGGGTGGGCGCCTGGGAGGGCTGTCAGCCGTCCAGGTCCTCGGCTTCGCCCAGACCCCGTGCCGCGAGTGCTTCACCGGTCTGCCGCGCGAAGGCCACGGTGGTGATGAATACCGGGAGCACGAGGGCCCTGGGGTTGCGTTCCAGGCCGCGGGCACGGGCGGAATCCCTGACGTCGGAGTATGCGCCCGCGATGAACGGGATGCTGCGCAACATGATGGCGATCGTCAGGGCGAACCGTTCCGGATCCGCCCCGATGCGCCGGAACGGCGTGGCCAGAGACGCCACCCCGTCGAGCAACCCCTGGACCGGCGTCGTCGCCGTGAGGATCGACGCCGCCACGACGCAGACCAGGACGTTCAGCACGATCCGTGCCGCCGTGGGACCGCCCAGCTGCCACCACTGGAAGAGCCCGATCGCCGCGAGGACCGGCAGTACCGGCCGGACAGCGCGCCACAGGCGGTCCGCCCCCGCCCCACTGAGCAGGAACACCCCGCACATCAGCGCCAGCACTCCGGCCGCAACCGCCCAGTCCACGATCAGGAAGGACGCCATGCCGCAGCCGAGGACCAGCAGGAATTTCAGCCACAGCGGCGAGCGGTGGACCACGGAGCGGCCGGGCACGTAGTTCGCCAGCAGGAATCCGTGCCCGCTCACGGCTGCTCCACTGCCGGCGACTCCAGGCCAGCCGCGCTCAGCGCCCGGTAATGGTCGACGGCGGCCGCCGGCCCGCCGTCGAACACGACCCGGCCGGCATGCACCACGAGGACCCGGTCCATGTCGCGGGCGAGCTCAAGGTCGTGGGTGGACAGGATGACCTGCTGGCCAAGCCCGGCCAGGGTCCGGCGGAGCAGTTCCCGGTTGCGCAGGTCCAGCAGGGTGGAGGGTTCGTCCAGGACGAGGACTTCCGGGTCCACCGCGAGGACCGCGGCGAGGGCCAGCAGCTGGCGTTCCCCGCCGGAGAGTTCGTAGATGCTCTGGTCCGCCAGCTGCAGCAGCCCGAAGCGGCCCAGGGTCGCTTCGGCCTGCCTGCGCCGCTCCGCGGCGTTCCGGACCGAGCGCCGGAGCGACAGTTCGACGTCCTCGCGGCCGGTGGGCATCACCAGCTGGGACAACGGGTCCGTGAAGACAAACCCCACGCGGCGTCGGACTTCCCGCACCGCGCGGACGGTATCCGCACCGCCCACCAGCACGGAGCCGCTGCTCGGTGCCACGAGTCCGTTCAGGAGCCGCAGCAGGGTGGACTTGCCGGAGCCGTTGGCGCCGATGATGCCGATCCGCTGCTCCGAGAGGTCGAGTGACACCCCTTCGAGCAGGGTCTTGGGTGCGGCGCGGCCGTCAACCTGGACCCGTACCGCCACCCGGTCCAGGACAATGCTCACGGGCGGACTTCCGCCTTCGCGGCGCCGGCGGTCCGGACGCGGCGGATGAGCAGGTCAGGGAAGGCCTTGTGCAGGGACAGCGCGATGGTCACGGCCAGTGCGTTCTTGATCACATCTCCGGGGTAAAAGACCAGATCGGCCAGGAACGCCTTGGGGAAGTCCAGCTTCGCGTTGACCATCATGCCAAGGATGCCGAGGCCATGGACAAAGATGATGCTGCCCACCATCGCGGCGGCGAAAAGGAGGACCGCACGAAGCCTGCCGGGACGTCCCGCGGTGCGGCGCAGCACGACGACGGTCAGCCAGCCCACCGCCGCGGCCGCAAACACGAAGCCGACGATGTAGCCCGCCGAGGGACCGGCCAGGACACCGAGTCCGCTGCGCCCGCCGCTGAAGATCGGCAGCCCGGCGAGGCCCAGGAGAACGTACAGCCCGACGGCGGCGAAGGCCCGCCCGGGGCCGAGGGCCAGCCCCGTGAGCATGACGGCAAGGGTCTGCAGCGTGATGGGGACGCCGAGTCCGCCCACGGGAATGGCGGCGATCAGCGCGGAACCGGCCACGAGGGCGGCGAAGACGGCGATCAGGCCGAGGTCGGTGGCGTTCCAGCGGTGGCGTCGCACGGGCACCGGGGTGACGGCGGTGGCGGTGCGGTGTGTCTCGGGCATCGGATTTCCTCGCATCAAAAAGGGGGGCGGTTCTTACTTCCGACCCTACGGCGGCGGCGCGGTCCCTATTTTGTAGGTGCTCCACTAACCGGCGGCCCGGATGCTGGAGGGCGCCGCCAAAGGCCGGGTCCGGCCGGGATCCGGGGCTCTTGTCTTCGGGCGGAGGCGGGGCCGGTAGACTGGTGGAGGCCGTTCTCTCGGCCGCACTGCCCCGGCCCCCTCCAGATTCCATCCGTTGTGCCGCGGCGTTCCCTGTTGTGAAAGGCCTTAGCTGCATTGATTACCGTCCAGGATCTCGAACTGCGCGCCGGCGCCCGCCTCCTTATGGACCAGGTGAGCTTCCGGATCGACAAGGGAGACAAGATCGGCCTCGTCGGCCGTAACGGTGCAGGCAAGACCACACTGACCCGGGTGCTCGCGGGCGAAGGCCTGCCGGCCGGCGGCAAGGTTACCCGCAGCGGCGAGATCGGCTACCTGCCGCAGGATCCCCGCACCCCGGACATGGAGCAGCTGGCCCGCGACCGGATCCTCTCCGCCCGCGGCCTGGACATCGCCGTCGGCAAGCTCCGGCAGACCCATGAGGACATGGCCAGCGAGGACGCCGAGGTCCAGCGCAAGGCGATGAACCGCTATGACCGGCTGGAATCCGAATTCCTCGCCGCCGGCGGTTACGCGGCCGAGGCCGAGGCCGCCGCGATCTGCTCCAACCTGGCGCTCCCGGACCGGCTGCTGAACCAGCCGCTCAAGACCCTGTCCGGTGGCCAGCGCCGCCGTGTGGAACTCGCCCGGATCCTGTACTCGGGCGCCGAAACGATGCTCCTCGATGAGCCCACCAACCACCTCGACGCCGACTCCATCTCCTGGCTCCGCGAGTTCCTGAAGAACCACCAGGGCGGGCTGATCGTGATCAGCCACGACACCGAGCTGCTCGAAGCCACCGTCAACAAGGTGTTCCTGCTGGATCCCAACCGCGCCCAGATCGACTTCTACAACATGGACTGGAAGCGCTACCTCCAGCAGCGCGAAACGGACGAGCGCGCCCGCAAGCGTGAGCGCGCCAACGCGGAGAAGAAGGCCCAGGTCCTCATCGACCAGGCCAATAAGATGCGCGCCAAGGCCACCAAGGCCGTCGCCGCGCAGAACATGGCCAAGCGCGCCGAACGTCTGCTGGGCGGCCTCGAAGCCGTGCGCGCGACCGACCGCGTGGCAGCCCTGCGCTTCCCGGATCCGTCACCGTGCGGCAAGACGCCGCTCACCGCGGACGGCCTCAGCAAGTCTTACGGCTCTCTGGAGATCTTCACCGACGTGGACCTCGCCATCGACCGCGGCTCCAAGGTGGTCATCCTGGGCCTCAACGGCGCCGGCAAGACCACCCTCCTGCGGATGCTCGCCGGCGTCGACAAGCCGGACACCGGCGAAGTCGTTGCGGGCCACGGCCTGAAAGTGGGCTATTACGCCCAGGAGCACGAGACGCTCGACGTGGACCGTACCGTCCTGCAGAACATGCGCTCCTCCGCCCCGGACATGAACGACGCGGAAGTACGAAACATCCTGGGCTCGTTCCTGTTCTCCGGCGACGACGTCGACAAGCCCGCCGGTGTGCTGTCCGGCGGCGAGAAGACCCGTCTCGCGCTGGCCACCATCGTGGCCTCGAGCGCGAATGTGCTGCTCCTCGACGAGCCCACCAACAACCTCGACCCGGCCAGCCGCGCCGAGATCCTCGGGGCCCTGAGCAACTACACCGGCGCCGTCGTCCTGGTCAGCCACGATGAAGGTGCCGTCGAAGCGCTGAACCCCGAGCGCGTCGTGCTGCTGCCCGATGGCATCGAGGACCACTGGAACGAAGACTACTTGGACCTCATAACCCTCGCGTAGCGTCGGCACCCCCAACTGACCCGCAGTTGTTGTCGTTTTGAGCGGTCAAAACGACAACTATTGCCAGCCAGTTGGGCTAACGGACGGGCACGATCTCGGCGTCGGTGATGCGCTGGAGCTCGGCATAGCCGATGGAGAACATCGAGTTGTGATCGCCGGCGCCGGCCCAGAGGACTTCGTGGATTGCAAGGGAGCTGTCCAGCAGGGTGCGGATCTTCTCCGGGTGGCCCAGCGGGGCTACTCCGCCTACTTCCTGGCCCGTGTGTTCCAGCACGAACTCCGGGGTGGCGCGGCGGATTTTGCCCGTGCCCAGCTGCGCGGCCACCTTCCGGACGTCCACCTTGGCGGCGCCGCTGGCCAGGATGAGCAGGGGAGTGCCCCCGACGTCGAAGACGAGGCTGTTGGTGATCGCCGCGACGTCGCAGCCTAGGACGGCCGCCGCCGCTGCCGCCGTCGGGACTTTCGTATCGAAGACCGTCACCGTGTCCTCGGCTCCTGCCGCGGTCAGCGCATGCTTCACGTTCGCCACCGGTTCCGGATCCATGCGGGGCTCCCTCAGTAACCCTGGGCGTCCAGGATGGCGTCTTCCTCTTCCTCCGCCGTCGCATTCTTCCGCTTCCGGGGGGCAGGACGACGCCGCGCCACCGGCCCGCTGGAGTGCAGGAACCCGCCGGCAGTGTCTCCGTCCGTGCCCTGGGCTTCCGCGTCCTCGGCGTCGATGGCCGCGTTCCGGGCCTGCTGACGGGCCGCGTAGCCGAAGCCGATGAACATCAGCACCCCGAAGGCAAACCACTGCAGTGAGTACGACAGGTGCGTGCCTTCCTCGGTCGTGGGCTTGGGGAAGGCGATGGGCATGTCCGCAACGGATGGTGTCTCCGAGGCCAGTTGTCCATAGGCGCCGGTGAGCAGCGGGTAACCCAACTGCGCGGAGTAGGCGGCCAGGTCGATGGACGCCAGCTGCCCGTCCGGCGCACCGCGCTGGAGCTCGGGCTCGGCGTGCTTGAGGCGGGCGACGACGCTCACGTTGCCCGACGGCGGTGCGGGCACCGAGTCGGGCCGGCCCGGATTGTTGTTGCCGATGGGCAGCCAGCCACGGTCAATCACCACGGTCTCGCCGGTCCCCAGCCTGAAGGGGACCACCACTTCGTAGCCGGGCTGGCCGTTGAGCGGCCGGTTGCGGACGATGCGCTGACCGGCGGCATCGTAGCTGCCCTTCAGCTCCACCTGGGTCCACTCCCGGTGCGCGTCCAGGCTGCTGAACTGGTCCTTGACATCGGCAAACGGAACGGGCGTGGCGGAGTAGTTGGAGGTCACGCGGTTGATTTCGGCCAGCGTCTCGGCGCGGCGGTCCATCTGCCAGCGGCCCAGGAAGACACAGGCGGTGGCGAAGATGGCAGCCAGCAACAGGTATCCCAGCCACTTGCTGGAAAAGAGAAAGCGATACATTCAGCCGGCCCCGCCTGCCGGCTCAAGGGCCACGGTTGCTTTCCACAGACCCCGGGTCTGGAGATAGTCCTCCAGCCAGGACCGGTGCTCGCCGCAGGCGAGCCAGATCTTGCGCCGTTCCGGAGTATGGATCTTCGGGTTGTTCCAGAGCAACTGCCACTCGGCACCGGCCCGGCACGCCTTCCGTGAGCACACCGCTTCGGCGGGGCCCGCCGTCGGGCCGCCGTTCCCGGCAAGGTCAAACAGGTTCATGAAGCAGCCCGTCCGTGGTCGCCTTCATCTTCAGCAAGTCCATCCTCATCTTCGATCAGTTCGCCCTGCAACAACGTCACGGAGGGGTCTTCGGCCGCAGCAGCTGCCGGCCCGGCGGTTCCGGGCGCATCCAGTTCACCCAGCGGAGCGTAGTCCAGCAGTGAGTCGCTGTGGATCTCCGCCTTGTCGCCGCCGTTGGCGATGATGACGGCGACCCACGGCAGGAACACCGCACCGATCACGGGAATAACCTTGAACCAGCCGTCCACCACGAATATCAGGATCAGGCACACCATGCGGATTCCCATGGCCACGGCGTACTTGATCATCCGCTGTCGCATCTCTTCCGAGTGTGCGGTGGCGGCGTCCGTGATGCTGTGGACCTCGGTGTCACCCGGTAACTCACCCGGGTCCCCAGGCAACGGTCCACCGGGTCGGTTTTTGAGGGTCAAGGCTGTCAGATCACGCTCCCAAGGCTTACTTCAATTCTCTCACCATCGGAGGAGCCGCCCAAACGCGCGCCGCCCGGGCGCTAAGATCGGAGGCAGGAAAATCCACCCCTACGCGGCGCCGTCACGCCGCAGAATCCCGGAGCCCCACCATGCCTGAAGCAGTATCCACCGGCCGCAGCGTCCTGATCACCGGCGGCAACCGCGGGATCGGCCTCGCCATCGCCGAGTCCTTCCTGGCCAACGGGGACAAGGTGGCTGTCACCTACCGCAGCGAGTCAAAGCTCCCCGAGGGCATCCTCGGCGTCACGGCTGACGTCACGGACGAAGCCTCCGTGGACGCCGCCTTCGCCGAGGTTGAGGCCGCGCACGGACCCGTCGAGGTGCTCGTGGCCAACGCGGGCATCACCAAGGACACCCTGCTGATGCGCATGAGCGAGGACGACTTCACCTCGGTGATCGACACGAACCTCACCGGCGCCTTCCGTGTCATCAAGCGGGCCTCCAGGGGCATGATCCGGGCACGCAAGGGCCGCGTCGTCCTCATCTCCTCCGTCTCCGGCCTCTACGGCGCCCCTGGCCAGATCAACTACTCGGCCTCCAAAGCCGGCCTCGTCGGGATCGCCCGTTCGCTGACCCGTGAACTCGGCGGCCGCGGCATCACAGCGAACGTCGTCGCGCCCGGCTTCATCAACACGGACATGACGGCGGAACTACCCGAGGCGACCCAGAAGGACTACCTGTCCAAGGTCCCCGCCGGCCGCTTCGCCGAAGCGTCCGAGGTGGCCGACGTCGTCCGCTGGATCGCGAGCGACGAAGCCGCGTACATTTCCGGCGCGGTCATCCCGGTCGACGGCGGCCTCGGCATGGGCCACTGAGGCAGCGGCCCCGACGGCCCAGCGGAACGACGGCGGCCGCACCGCACGCCCGCCACGATAGGACCATTTGCCCTTAACAGGCGCCCCGTCACGGGTGTGTAATGGGGTTACAACCCCTGACTATGCCAAGGCGGGGGCATGGAACCAGGAGGAATATCATGGCTGAATCCAGCAAATGGGCGCCCTCGGACATGCTGGAGCCGATCAAGCGCTTCCTCGACGGCGAACTGGCGATGACGTCGTCCATGAAGGTCGAGCAGTTCCAGGACGGCGACACCCTGGTGGTCCGGGCGGAGGTGCCCGGGATCGATCCCGACCAGGACGTCGACGTCTCCGTGAGCGAAGGCATGCTCCACATCAAGGCGGAGCGCCAGGAGAGGTCCGAGCACAAGAGCAAGATGGGGTACCGTTCGGAATTCCGTTACGGCTCCTTCCAGCGCAGCATCGCGCTGCCGCCCGGAGTGAAGGATGAAGACATCACCGCCACCTACAAGGACGGCGTCCTTGAAGTCCGGGCACCCGTGCCGGCGGCACCACCGGAGTCGGCCACGAAGAAGATCAGGATCGACCACAGCTGACCGGACCGCCCGGCAGCCCGGGGACGGCCCGATCCGACCCGGAACTAGCCCGCTTTGGCTTCTTTGTGGATCCTGAACAACGGAAATGCCCTGCAACGCTGGCATGATGGACTGCAGACTCACCGTTTTTGGACGTTTGGAACAAAGGAGCTCGTATGGGACTGCTGGACAACAAGACCGCAATTGTGACCGGTTCATCGCGGGGAATCGGCGCCGAAGTCGCCAAGTACCTGGCGGCCGAGGGCGCCGCCGTCGTCGTGAACTACCGCCAGAAGGCACCGCGCGCCAATAAGGTGGTCGCAGAGGTCGAGGCCGCCGGTGGCCGCGCGGCCGCCGTCGGTGCGGACCTCACCACCCAGGCAGGCGTTCAGGCTTTGGCCAGCGCGGCCATGGAAAACTTCGGCTCACTCGACGTGCTGGTGCTGAATGCCTCCGGCGGCATGGAGTCGGGCATGGAGGAGGGATATGCCCTCAAGCTCAACCGCGATGCCCAAGTGAACATGCTGAACGCCGCCGTGCCCCTGATGCCCGAGGGCTCCCGCGTCGTCTTTGTGACGAGCCACCAGGCCCACTTCATCGACACCGTGCCCACCATGCCGGATTACGAGCCGGTGGCCCGCAGCAAGCGCGCCGGCGAGGATGCCCTCCGTGAACTCGTCCCGAGCCTCGCCGAGAAGGGCATCTCGCTCGTCGTCGTGTCCGGCGACATGATCGAGGGCACCGTCACGGCCACCCTGCTGGACCGCTCCAACCCGGGCGCCATCGAGGCCCGCCGCGCCGAGGCCGGAAAGCTGTACTCGGTCTCCGAGTTCGCCGCCGAGGTGGCCAAGATGGTGACGGCCGACGTCGAAACAGGCCACACCGAGTACGTCGGCGGCGCCGATTACTTCGACAAAGCAACAACGGACAAGAGCAACAGCTAAACGTCCGGCACGGGCAAAGAACCAGCAGGGGGCGGGGCAGCCCCATCTCCCGGCAGCGCCCCGGCCCGAGCTGAGGAGATGGGGCCTGCCCCTCTCCTTAGGCATCATCATCGGCGGCCCGGCCGAGCGACCGGCCAGGTTTCATAGGGAGGGCCCCGCGTCCAACGGGCGGCCAGCGCCCCGGTTTCGTCTTGCTCGTTCAACGTCGGCGGCGCTCTCCGCCAGCCCCCGGGCAGTAAGTCCGGCCACAACGCCGTCGATGTCGGTGCCGGTCCGGTTTTGGCTGAGTTTGGTCTTCGCTTCGATCCTTGTGATCAGCAGTTCGACGCCCACGATGGCGCGCAGCTGGCCGGAAATGTAGCCCTCGGGGGCGTCGTCCACGGTCCACGGGCGGTCTGAGTTGGCTTCGTTGAGGTCCGTCAGCCGTCGAACGTGATTTCCGAGCCAGGCCGGGTCGTCGTGGATGACCAGTTGGCCGTACACATGGGCTGTGGAGTAGTTCCAGGTTGGCACGACGCGTCCGTGTTCGGCTTTCGAGGCGTACCAGGAGGGCGAAATGTAGGCGTCCGCGCCCTGGATGATGACGAGTGATTCTCCGATCGCGGGTTCCGACCACTGGGCGTTGTTCCGGGCGAGGTGCCCGTGCAGGGCGCCATGTTCACCGACCGACGAATCGTAGACGAACGGCAGCAGGGTGGCGAGCAGGCCCTGCAAGGTCATGGTGACAAGGTTGGCGGCGGCCGGCCGGGTGAGGAGGTCATGGATCGCGTCGGGGCCGGCTGCGAAGTGCGCTGGGGTGTACATGCGGTTCTTCCTTTGTTTGGTCGAGGAACTTCGTGGTCCGGGGGTCATGAGCGATTCCGCGGCGTGGGCGGCGGGTTGAGCCGGACGCGGACGGCGATGCCGGCGCAGAGGATGACGGCGAGGCCGCCGAAGATGGTGGTCCAGGTCAGTGTCTCGCCCAGCAGGAGTCCGGCCCAGCAGATGGTCAGTACGGGCTGGACGAGTTGGATCTGGCTCACTTGGGCCATCGGGCCGATGGCCAGGCCGCGGTACCAGGCGAAGAAGCCGAGGAACATGCTGACGATGCCGAGGTAGGCGAGGGCAGCCCACTGGACCGGCGTGCCCGACGGCGGCTGCTGGGCCGCGGAGAGCGCCGCCAGGAAGACCATGAGCGGGGATGCGAGGACAAGGGCCCAGGACACCGTCGGCCACGCGCCGAGTTCGCGTGCGAGCAGGCCGCCTTCCGCGTAGCCGATGGCAGCGGCCACTACTGCGCCGAGGAGCAGCAGATCCGCCCAGTGCAGCTGCCCGAGGCCCCCGGACTGCGCAAAGGCGAAAGCTATCGCCGCCAGCGCACCAATGGCTGTCGCGACCCAGAAGGCTGTCCGTGGACGCTCGCGGGCGCGGAGGACTGCGGCCGTTGCCGTCGCGGCCGGAAGCAGCGCGATGACGACGGCGCCGTGGGTGGCGGGCGCTGTCGTGAGGGCGAAGGAGGTGAGCAGCGGGAAGCCGACGACGATCCCGCCGGCGACCACCGCGAGCCGCGTCCACTGTGCGCCGCGAGGAAAACGCTGCCGGGTGAGGGAGAGGGCGAAGGCGGCCAGGACTGCGGCTATCACGGCGCGGGCGGACCCGATGAACAGCGGCGAGAGCCCCGCGACCGCCACCCGGGTGAAGGGAACGGTAAACGAGAACGCCGCTACTCCCAGGAGGCCCCACCACAGGCCGGTCGGCTGTCTGCGCAGACCGGTAGGCCGTGTGCGCAGTATCACTGGCCGTATAAGCTTAGTAGCGCTACTATTGTCTCTCATGAACAACGATAGCAGTTCCCGAATTGCCACGCGACTCCGGGAATGGATCGCAGGAGCGGCGCCGGGATCCCGGCTGCCGTCCACGCGGTCGCTGGTTGCCGATTACCATGCCAGCCCCGTGACGGTGCAGAAGGCCCTGCAGACACTCACCACGCAGGGCCTGATCGAGAGCCGGCCAGGTGTCGGGACGTTCGTGCGTGCCGTCCGGACCGCCCGGCCCTCGGATTACGGCTGGCAGACGGCTGCGCTTCGTTCGCCCCAGGCGCCTCTTCGCTCGGCCTCCACCGCGATGCGCAGCGCGTCGAACGATGTCATCGCGTTCCATTCCGGCTATCCGGACCGGGAACTCCTGCCGGAACGCCTGGTGCGTGCAGCACTCACCAGGGCAGCCCGGGGCGACGCCGCCCTGGCCCGGCCGCCGGCTGCGGGGCTTCCCGAACTGCAGTCCTGGTTCGCCCACGAACTCGGCACCTCGACCCCGGCAGGAATCACCCCGCCGACACCGAGCGACGTCGTCGTGCTGCCGGGCAGCCAGAGCGGACTCAGCTCCATCTTCAGGGCCCTGGTGGGCCATGGGCAGACCCTGCTGATGGAATCCCCGAGCTACTGGGGCGCCATCCTCGCGGCAGCGCAGGCCGGCGTCCGCGTCGTTCCTGTGCCCAGCGGACCGGACGGTCCCGGCCCGGAAGAGTTGGCCCGTGCCTTCGCGGAGACCGGTGCACGGATGTTCTACGCACAGCCGAACTACGCGAACCCCACGGGAGCGCAGTGGCCGGCCCGGCGCGGCGAACAAGTCCTGGACGTCGTGCGAGAGTACGGCGCGTTCCTCGTTGAGGACGACTGGGCCCACGATTTCGGCATCACCTCAACCCCCGTCCCCGTCGCCGCCAGGGATGATTCCGGCCACGTCGTCTACCTTCGCTCACTGACGAAGAGCGTATCCCCGGCCGTCCGGGTTGCCGCGGTCATCGCCCGCGGCCCGGCGCGTGAACGGATCCTTGCCGACCGCGGAGCCGAGTCGATGTATGTCAGCGGCTTTCTCCAGGCCGCAGCACTCGATGTGGTCACCCAGCCTGCCTGGCAGACGCATCTGCGAAGCCTCCGGCACCAGCTCCAATCGCGCCGCGACCTCCTGGTCACCAGCCTGCGGGAGCACGCCCCGCAGGCTCACATCAGCCACATCCCCAAGGGAGGGCTGAACCTCTGGGCCCGGCTGCCCGACGGGACCGACCTCGAACAGCTCACCCGCGACTGCGAGAGTGCCGGGGTCATCATTGCCGCCGGCACCGAATGGTTCCCGGCCGAACCGGCGGGCCCGTTCATCCGGCTCAACTACGCCGGGCCCAACCCCGGCGCCTTCCCGGAAGGCGCGCGCATCCTCGGCCGGGCAATCGAACGCAACGGGCGCTAGAAAAACATTCGGTTCAGACCCCGGCGATGTACCGCACTGCGTCGAGATACGGCATGTTCACGGCGGCGTCGGCGACGGCGCGGACGGCCGGTTTGGCGTTGAATGCGACGCCGATCCCGGCGGCCCCGAGCATGTCCAGATCATTGGCGCCGTCGCCCACCGCGATGGTGTGCTCCAGCGGGATGCCTTCCGCGGCGGCCCATTCACGCAGGTACTTTTCCTTGGCCGCCCGGTCGATCACGTCGCCGAGCACCTTTCCCGTCAGCGCGCCGTCCACGATTTCCAGTTCGTTGGCGATCCAGTAGTCCAGCCCCAGGCCTTCCGCGATGGGCTGCAGGATCTGGTTGAACCCGCCGGACACCACCGCCACGACGTGGCCGGCGGCCTTGAAGGCGGCCACCAGTTCCGCCGCGCCGTCGCTGAGTTTCACTTCGGCCCGGACCGAATCGACGACGTCGGCCGGCAGTCCGGCGAGCACCGCCACCCGGGCGTGCAGGCTCTGGGCAAAGTCCAGTTCGCCGCGCATGGCGGCCTCGGTGACTGCCGTGACTTCTTCGCGTTTTCCGGCGTGGGCTGCCAGGAGTTCAATGACCTCCTGCTGGATCAGGGTGGAGTCCACATCCATGATCAGGAACTTCCGCGGGGCATTCCGGAGCGAGGCCGGCACGATCGCCGTATCCACGCCCTCGATTGCGCCGGCCGCCACCCGGCGGAGTTCCGCGAGCTCCGCGGCCGTCCCGGACTCCAGTGAGCAGTCCGCCGAGTACACCTCGAAGCGGCCGTCCCCGGTGCGGCTTTCCGCGTCGACGCTCACGCCGGCTGCGGTGAGCGCGGCCCGGAGGCGCTGCACGTCGGAAAGGCGCAATTTCGGGGCATAGCTGACCGCAGTCACGTTCGAACTCATGGCTGCAATCCTAGCCAGCGCCCGGCCGGCGCCCGAATTCGTTTCGCTGCGGCGACTTCCCTGAATGGAGATGTTCCACACCTTCGCGGACGTGAAAACCGCCGAGGACCTGAAGCTCCCCATCCCGGCCCTTGCCGCGCGGGACGGGGACGGGCTGCGGCAGCCGAACATGCTGGCCGTGGAACCCGGCCCTGAACTGCGCGGGTATATCCAGGACATCGGTCAGCGGGTGGACCGCATCCAGCAACGGCTGGTGGACTCCGAGGAAGACAACATGCTCAAAGTCTCCTCGGACGGCCGCAAAGCCGCCCTGGACATGAGACTTGTGGACCCCGCGCTGTTCCAGGGCGGGCCCACCAAGATCAGCGCCACCGCGGACCTGCTGGCCGGCGTGTACGAGGAACACAAGGACCGCATCTACACTGACCCGGCGAACCGGCGAACCGGCGAACCGGACCCGGTGCCCGGTGCGCTGCAGCTGGTCTTCTGCGACTTCGGCACACCCTCGGAGAAGTGGAACGTCTACGGCGAACTCAAAGACCAGCTACGCCGCCGGGGCGTACCCGAACACCTGGTCCGGTTCATCCACGAAGCCAAAAACGACACCGAGAAGGGCCGGCTCTTCGCCGCCGCCCGCTCCGGGCAGATCGCCGTGCTGGTCGGGTCGACCTCGAAAATGGGCGTCGGCACGAACATTCAAAAGCGAGCCGTGCACCTGGTGGACCTGGACGCCCCCTGGCGGCCGGCCGACGTCGAGCAA
Organism: Arthrobacter sp. UYEF20; assembly: GCF_040546335.1. Classification (NCBI taxonomy): domain Bacteria; kingdom Bacillati; phylum Actinomycetota; class Actinomycetes; order Micrococcales; family Micrococcaceae; genus Arthrobacter; species Arthrobacter sp. UYEF20. Next base: position 255,701 of record NZ_JBEPNP010000005.1, read on the forward strand.
CGCCACGGCCGCATCCTGCGCCAGGGCAACCAGAACCCCGAGGTCCGCATCTCCCAGGTCGTGACGAAGGAATCCTTCGACTCCTTCATGTGGCAAGGGCTTGAAAGGAAGTCCCGGTTTATTAACCAGATCATGCGCGGCCGCCTGGACGTGCGCGAAATCGAGGACATCGGGGACAACACCCTGAACTTCGCCCAGGCCAAAGCCATCACCAGCGGCAACCCTCTCGTGCTGGAAAAAGCCGTCGCGGACCAGGAACTGGCCCGCCTGAGCCGGCTGGACCGGGCCTACCACCGCAACATGGTCGCTGTCGCCCACACCAAACGCGGCGAACAATCGGCGGCCGACGCCGCCGCCCAGGACCTGCCCTGATCCAGGCAGCAGCGGCGCACACCGTAGACACCAGCGCGGACGCCTTCACCGCCCGCATCGACGGCAGGACTCTGGACAACCGGGGAGACGCCGCCGAAGCGCTCCGCGCGTGGGCCGGGCGGCACGGTCACCGGCTCATGAACCTCTACGGCCATGACGAGCTCGGCACCATCGCACACCTTGGCGGCCACGAACTCCGCGCCCGCCTCATGCCAGCCCGGGACCTTGACCGGGCCACCGTCGAAGTGCGCATCGAAGGAGTGCCCAGGGCAACCACACACATCGCCCGCAGGAGCCTGCTCTCCGCTGATATCGGCACCATCCGGCAGCTCGAAAACAGGGTTTCCTCACTGCCCAAGCTGGCGGCCGACGTCGAAGGACGACGCCAGGAAGCCCGCGTCGAACAGGCAGAGAAGGCCCTCGCGGAACCCTTCAAGCACGCCGACGCCCTCAAAGCCGCCCAGGGGGAATCCGCACGCATCGACCGGCTCATGGCCGACGCCGCAAAACCAGAGGAACAGCCACAGGCCGAACCCGCAGCCGAGACCGACCCACGGCTGGAAAAGATGGAACGACTGCAAAGAGCGTCATTCCCTCAACAGCCGGTCACGGCGGCCGCCACGACCACAATCGCCCGGCAGCGGACACCCGAACAGCGCCGGCAACAAGCCGAGTACGGGCGCTGAATCATCTCCCGGCACACGGAAGCCCTGCATAGCCAAAAAGCTATGCAGGGCTATACCGCGGGGGCTGTGCCGTTAGGGAGTGCAAGGAGTCAGTACTATCAATTTGATATCAGGCCAGTATCACAACGGTATTAGGCCGCAACCAACGACGCCTTAGTGCGTCGAGGAGTCCAGCGCCGGTTCCGCGTAATTCCGGGAATCATCCTGTTCGGTTGTCTTGGCGGTGTAGGTGAAGATTCCGGCGAACAATGAACAGGCAGCAAACAGCAGGAAGCTCCAGACTGCGCTTCCTCCGACGATGTAGCCGATGATTACGGGGCCAACGATTGCCCCGATTCTTCCCCATCCCAGCGTGGCGCCCAGCGCCCTCGCGCGGAGCCAGAGCGGGTAGGTCTGGTCCACCGTTGTGTTGATGGCGATGAGTCCGCCCTGGGCAACGCCACCGGCCAGGAACGTAAGCGCGAGTAGGACGGGCTGCGAGGGAGAGGTCAGCATTACGGCTAGGACAACGGCTCCCACCGCGTAAATCCCCAAGACGGCTTTACGTCCGTCCATCCGGTCGGCTATCAGGGCGAAAAGAAGCGACCCGATGGCCGCGCCGGCGAACATCGTCACCTGGAATGTCAGAGACGATCCAAGGTCAAACCCGCTGCTGCGCATGATTTCCGGTAGCCACGTACCCAGCCCATACCACAGCAGCAGGCCCAGAAGCGTCGCGGTGATGAACAGGACGGTCATGCGCCGGCGGCGTCCATACAAGCCTGAAGACCTCGCGGCTAGTTGTTCCAGGGGTACCGTCGCCGCCTTCGTGTCGGGTAGAACCAGCCAGGACACAATGATGGCCAGGACAACCAACGGCGCCGGTACCAGGAACATCATCTCGGCACCGATGATCGGGATGAGCCATTTTGAGAGCAGGGCAGCGAGCATGCCGCCAAGGGGAACAGCGGTGAACATGGCCGCGTAGGTGAGCGTCCGCCGCTTAACGGGGGCAACGCTCAAAGTCAGGGTCGTGCAGACCGGGAGGACGCCGCCGAGACCAACACCCATGAAAACCCGCAGTAGCGCCAGCATCCCTGCATTGTCCACAAAGGCGCAGAGGGAGCCGAAGACGCCGAACAGGAGCAAGCACCCGACGACAACTGCACGGCGTGAGTACTTCATGGTTAGACCGCTGGCGCCCAAGGCACCCAGCAACATTCCGACGAAGGCTGCACCGCCTACGTAGCCGGCATTCTGGGGCGTAAGATCCCATCCCGGATCGCGCAGAAGAACGGGCAGCACTGAACCGTACACCGATTGATCGTAGCCTTCGAGGATGACGACAAGGGCGCAGGCAGCGATGACAGCCGTGCTGGATCGGGATCTGTGAGTTTCTCGGCTTGGGGCTTGAGATAACACGGTATTGCTTCTTTCTGGAGGGCCCTTCATCACTGGACTTCAGACTTGTGATGGGGGCGATGCCCGTTCTGAATCAGGGCGCGGCTGATGGCGGGATGACGCTGTAGCGGGATTGACCTGCAATCGCAGGTTGCCACGGCCTAGCGGTGGACCAGTCCTCCGTTGACGGAGATGGTCTGGCCCGTGATGTAGCTGCTGTCATCAGAGAGGAGGAAAGCGGCAAGGCTGGTCATGTCGTCGGGACCGGCTGTGCGGTGCAGAGCCTGGCGAGCCATCATTGCCTCTTTCTGGGGCGCGGAGACGGTGTCCCGTGATACTTCTGTGTAGACCGGCCCCGGTGACAGGGTATTGACCCTGATGCCGAATTCGCCCAGCTCATGGGACATGGAGAAGGTCATGCCTGCTACCCCGCCCTTGCTTGCGACGTAATGCAGATAGCCCTGTCGTCCCATCGCGACGGCATCGGATCCGATGTTGATGATGCTCGCCCCGGCTGAGGCACGCAGCAGCGGCAGGAGTGCAGTGGTCAGCAGCCAGGGGCCCTTGAGGTTGACGTCCATGAGCCGGTCCCATTCGTCTGTGGATATTTCCCAGAACGGCTTCATGGTGATGGTCGAGAAGATGGCGGCGTTGTTGACGAGGCCGTCGACGCGGCCGAATTCCTTGGTCAGCGACTCGGCAAGTTCAGCGCAGCTGTTGGCTGAGGCGACGTCGATTGCGTGGGCGATGGCTTTTCCTTGGTTGCCGTTCTCGTTGAGGGCCGCTGCTGCCTTTTCTACGCTGTCCGTCGCACGGTCGGCGAGGACGACCGTTGCGCCTTCGTCCACTAGCCGGCGCGCGTAGGCCAGACCGATGCCTTGTGCCGCGCCGGTTACGACGATGACCTTGCTGGCCAAATCTGTGTAGCTCATGAAAGCATCCATTCCCTGTATGTTTTTTCGTCTGCGGGGGCAATCTCCGTGGAGAGGCATACGAGGCAGCCGGGGCAGAAGCTCTGCCTGATGACGATCGGTCGGTCGGTGAAGAGTGCCGGGTCCGCCTTCACGCCAGGGCCGGCGGCGCTTGAAGGGCGTTCATTCCGGATTGCGCGGGTCATGGGCGCTTGGACCGAGTCGCCGACCGTGGCCCCGCAGTGGCGGCATCCGACGGTGCCTGCATCGGTCACTTCCAGGTTCGTATCGATGTTCATGCCGGTGCTCCAGTCTTTGCTTCGTGATGGGACAAGCCGGCGCGTTCGAGCCGAAGTGTTTGCCGTTGGCGGGTGGTGGCGTCAAAGTCAACGGTGCCGGTTTCGTCGACGGTCACGCCGTAGACTCCGATGGCGGCCCGTTGTGAGACCTTGCCCTTGAGCACGTCGGCTGCCACATACTCCGGTTCGCGCAGCAGCGGGTCGCCGAGGCCGCCGCCGCCCTGCCAGTGTGTGTAGTACACGTCCCGGACGCCCAGATCGGTCTCCAGGTGCGGCGGCACCGTGTGGGCTTCACCTCCAAGGTCTTCCAGGGATGAAGGCATTTCACCGGCTTTGAGTTGCTCCAGAACATGGGATCCGCGCACGAGAACGTCGTACTGGGTGGCCGCGGGGTATCCGCCGGCCAGGCCCGGCGCCTGGGGCACCGCCTTGCCGGGGGCTGAGACAACCATATGGACCGCTCCGACTGGTGAGTCGTGGGGGATGAAGCAGCTTGAGCCACCTACACCGCCGCGGTATTTGCCTGGTCCGCCGGAGTCTTCTTCTTCGCGGCGCCAGAGGTACAGAATCGGGAAGCTGAACTCGTTGATTTCGACGTCCGCGACCCTGCCCATGGGGATGCAGTTCACGCCGCCGGTGTCGACACCGTCGCCGTCGACCTTGGCGCCCAGACCCCCGGCCATCGCGTCGCAGAGCATGGTGACAAAGCCGCCGCCGCGTTGGTCGACGCCTGCGAGAACGGTAAGGTCCCAGGATCCGCAGCACACGCTCATCAGGTGTTCGGAATGCTGCGGGTGCGTGGAGAGCATGCCGGCGATTGTTTCGGAGACTGCGTTTTGAGTCGACCAGGCGGAGGCGACCGAACCCTTTCCGATTCCCGCGGGGAAGGTGCAGTTGTTGATGGTGCCGGGTTCGCTGATGATCTCGATGGTGCGATAGATCCCGCCGGGTGCCCACGGGATGTCCGGGCAGAGCATGGTCAGCATCACCGGCATGATCCCCCCGCGCAGGCCGGCCAGCGTGCAGTTGATGATGCCCTCTACCTGCGGATCGGTGCCGGTGAAGTCGAAAATCAGCCGGTCACCCGTCTTGGTCATGTTCAGGACGATCTTGTAGACGTTCCGGTCTCCGGCGCGCCCGCCGTCCTGGTGGGCCACGGCGCCCCAGGTGCCGTCCGGGAGATCCAGGAGTTTGGCGCGGAGCCTTGACTCGGCATCATTCATCATGCGTTTCATGACGGCTTTGACGGTGTCGGGCCCGTATTTGTTGATGAGCGCGGTCAGCCGGTCGTGTGCGACGTTGTTGGCCCCGATCTTGGCGCGCAGATCCAATGCCACGAGTTTGGGGACGCGGGAGCGGCGCAGGTAGACGTCTTCGACATCGGCGCGGACGGCTCCGTTTTCGACGATCTTGACCGGCGGTGTGGGCAACGACTCCCAGAACACATCCATGCCGTCGACCGACCAGCTGCCCGGAGAGACGCCGCCGAGGTCGACCTGGTGCGCCACTGCGCCGGTCCAGCCGAAGAGCTCGCCGTCGTGGAAGAGCGGTGCGAGGACCGTGACGTCGTTCTGGTGCAGACCGCCGCCGACCCAGGGATCGTTGCACAGGAACATGTCGCCGGGCTTGATGCCCGGGTTGGCGCTGCGGTTCTCCAGCGTCCACTTCGCTGCCATGTCCAGTGAGGCTGCCAGCTGCATGTTGTACAGGCCGACCTGGACGGTGTCTCCGGCCTCGTCCATGATGGCGGCACCGAAGTCGTTGCAGTCGGTCACGACGACCGATCCGCTCATCCGCTTGATCGCATCGCCCATCTCCTCGGTGATGGCCGCCAGGCGGTGGCGTACGACTTCGTAGGTGAGGGGATCCAGGCCGTCCACGGTCGCGTCGTCGACGATGTGGAGGCGCAGCGAGCCGACGCTGCGCTGATCGGCGCGGAGCGGGGCGGGCTGAAGTGCGAACTTTTCAGACCCGGAAATGGGAACGATAGGCATGATCAGTTCTCCTTGTCAGTTGTCGAAGCGGTGGCGTAGCGGATGACGAGATTGCCCAGACGGTCGACGGTTGCGGTCGTGCCTCGTGGCAGGGCAACCGTGGTGGTCGCTGCTTCCACGACGGCCGGTCCGGAGATTTCGTGGCTCGCGCCCAGATCGCGGTAGTCGTAGATGGCGGCCGGTTCGAGGCCGTTGACGATGTCCAGGAAAACGTCCCGTGTCCCTGTTGGCGCCGGCGGAGTGTTCAGGACCGGATGTTCGGGAAGTTCCGGCCGGATGTGCAGTGAGCCGACGGCCCGGACCCGGTACGTGATGACCTGCAGTCCGGCGTCGCGGAAGCCGGAGCCCTTTCCGTAGATGTTTTCGTAGAGCTGTTCGAACCGTTCCCCGACCGCTCCGATCTGGCCTGCGTCAAGGGTCCCGGAGGGGACGGGCGTTGAGACCTCGGCCATCTGCATCGTGTATCGGATGTCGGCCTCTCGTTCGTAGTGGATTTCGGAGAATTCCAGCCCCTGGTCGATCAGGCGTAAGCGGAGCTCCTCCTCGAGCCCGGCGAACGTTTCGTTGACGAGGTCGACATCCGGCGGGAAATTGTGCGGCTGCGAGCGTTCAATGGTCAGAACGATGTCCGACGCGGCGAGGCCGTAGGCGGAGAACACCGCCGCGGTCGAGCCCAGGGGAACCACGACTTCCTTGACGCCAAGGTCTGCCGAGTAGCTGGCGGCATGGACCGGTCCCGCTCCACCAAAGGAGTACAGGACGAAGTCTCGGGGATCCTGACCGGAGTTGACCACGACCTTGCGGACGAGGTCTGCGGTCTGGGCATTTTGAATGGCATAGATGGCCTGGGCCGCGTCGGTCACCGACAGGCCCAGCGGCTCCGCGATGTGCTTCCGGATGGCCTCGGCCGAGAGCTCCCTGTCCAGCTTCTTACGGCCGCCGAGGAAGTTGTTCGGGTTGACGATGCCGAGCACCACGTCCGCATCCGTGACGGTCGGTTCGAATCCGCCTTCGCCGTAGCAGGCCGGTCCGGGCCGTGCGCCGGCGCTGCGGGGCCCGACGCGGAGGTTGCCGCCGGCGTCGACCCAGGCAATCGCCCCGCCGCCTGCACCGATCGTGTGCACGTCCACCATGGGGGTGCTGATGGTGTACTGGTTCAGGACGGTGCTCGTTGTCGAGACGGGCTTGCCGTCCGAAACCAGCCCGACCAGGAACGTGGTGCCGCCCATGTCGGTGGAGATGACGTTCCGGTGTCCCAGGGCTGCAGCCATACGGGTACAGCCGACGATGCCGCCGGTGAGGACCGAGCCGATCGTGGATACGGCGTGTTTGGGTGCCTCGTGCGAGGACACGCAGCCGCCGGATCCCTGCATGACGAGCAGGGAACCTGCGAACCCGCGGTTTTTCAGTTCTTGTTCGAGGGGGCGCAGGTAGGCGCCCAGCCTTGGACCGACTTGGGTGTTCATGATGGTGGTCGCGCTGCGGGCGTACTCGCGGATCCGGGGGCTGACCTCGCTGGAGAGCGCAACGTACATGTCGGGCTGTTCCTCGTGGACGATTTCGCGGATCCGCAGTTCGTGCGCGGGATTGCGGAAGGACCAGAGCAGGGAGACGGCAATGGCTTCGACACCGTCGGAGAGCATCTGACGGACAGCTGTCCGGACTCCGGACTCGTCCAGGGGAACGAGCACCTCACCCTTGTAGTCAATCCGTTCGTTGATCTCATGTATCTGCTCGGAGGGAACAAGTGGTGCCGGCTTGGCCGTTCGCGCCATGTCCTGGACCTCGTCGGTACCCAGACCCGCGTACCGTCCCTCCAGGTTCATGATCGAAATCGAATCGCCGTGACCCTGGGTGGTCAGGAATCCGACCTTGGCGACGTCTCCGGTCACGAGCGCGTTCAGCGTCGAGGTCGTCCCGTGCACGATGTAGTCGGTGTCGCCCAGGAGCTGGGACGTCGTCAAATCCAGTTCCACCGCAAGATCGTCGATGGAGTTGAGGAACCCCTGAGCGAAATCCGGTGGTGTTGAAGGCGTCTTGGCTGCCGCGATCCTGTCCTGGTGGTCGGCGACAAAAGCGTCGGTGAAGGTTCCGCCGGTGTCGATGCCGATGACATATGTCATGTGAATTCTCCCGAAACGATAGATGAATGCCGTGAACTCAGTCACGGCGAAGGGTGATCAGGTGTAGCTGTACTGGTGCTGGCGCCGCTGCGCCGGCCTGCAGGCGAAGCCCGGAGGGTGCTCTGCCGCGGGGGTCTGGTGCAGGGTTACAGCATGATGTTTACGGTCTTAAGCTCGGTGTAGCTCAGCAGTTCTTCGATGCTTTCTTCACGGCCTATTCCAGAAGCCTTGTACCCGCCGTAGGGGACATTCGGGAAGTGGCGGGAGGATCCGTTGATCCACGTGAATCCCGCTTCCAGTTCACCTATGACGCGGTGCGCGCGGGTGATATTTTCGGTCCAGACGCTGGCCGTCAGGCCATATTCAACGCTGTTGGCGATTGCAATGGCTTCTTCCTCGGTGCGGAAAGTCATGATGGACAGCACCGGGCCGAAGACTTCTTCGCGGGCTATCCGGGTTTCCGGGCCCACGTCAGCGAGAACGGTGGGGGAGACATAGAAGCCCCGTTCGAACCCGTCTGGCCGGCCCCCGCCCGTCAGTACGGTCGCACCCTCGGACTTTGCGATGTCGATGAAGTCGAGTGCTTTTTGGTACTGGGCGCGGGAAATCATCGTGCCTTGGTCGCATGTTTCGTCCAGCGGGTTGCCGATCGTGAGCGCGTTGACGATCCTGACCACCTTGGCGGTCACCTCATCGGCCACGCTCTCGTGCAGGAGGAGCCGGGAATTTGACCCGCAGGATTGCCCTGACCAGGTGAAGTTCATTCCGGCGACGGCGCCGGCAGCGGCCTTGTCCAGATCGGCGTCGGGGAAGACCAGCATGGCGTTCTTTCCGCCGAGTTCGAGTGTGACCTCCTTGACGCCCGCCTCTGCGGCGTCGCGCTGGATCGCCCGGCCCGTGGCCTCGCTGCCGATAAAACCGATCCGGCGCACCTTCGGATGCCGTACGATCGCACGCGGGACCTCGGGGCCGTTGCCGACCAGAATGGACAGGACGCCCTCGGGAAATACGTCAGCAGCGAGCTCTCCCAGGCGCAGGGAAGACAGTGGTGCGACGTCGGGGGCTTTGAGGATCACACAGTTTCCCGCGACGAGCGGTGCAGCAACCTTGCAGGCAAACATCAGCGGGTGGTTGAAGGGCACGATGCGTGCCACGATCCCGATGGGCTCACGGAGGGTCATATGGATGTTGCTGCTGGCAGGAATGGTCGTCCCCTTCATCTCCAGGGCAAACGATGCGAACATCCGCAGGTTAGCTACCGCCATGGCAACGTCGTTGCGGGCATTGTTGATGGGAGAACCCGCATCTATCGCGTCCAGGAGAGCAAGTTCTTCCGCATGTGCCTCGATGGCGTCGGCAAGGCGCTGCACCACGGCCGCGCGATCGGCCGGTATTGTCCTGCGCCAGGCCTTTCTCGCCGCTTCTGCGGCAGTGACGGCCGCTTCCACGTCATCAGTTCCGGCGTCCGGAACCTGCGCGATTACAGTTTCGGTCACCGGGCTCAGAACCTCATATGAGGCGCCGGACAGGGCTGGAACCAGCCGGCCGCCGACCAGAAGCCGGAATTGGCGGTTGAGCACGGCCTCAACTTTGGACGGTATCAATTCGTCTGTGTGTGTTGTCATCATCATTGATGGAGCCTTTCCAAATTATTTCCCTCCACGGTGGCCTTCGTCGGCAGAACGTGCAGGGAGTGTTTCAGCGCGATATTCTGCGCTACAACAGATGAGATTGGTGGCCGGAGTTCCCTCGCCATTGCTTCGTCAACCTGTGTTTCAACGCTATGTGACCGCAACCACAGGGGCTCTATGATTCTTCTATGAAGAACAAACCGCCGTATGCTCTGTCCTCGGTGGATAACGCGCTGGTGCTTCTGCACCTGCTGCGCGACCAGGGTCAGCTGGGTGTCACAGAGGCCGCTGAGACTCTGGGCGTGGTGCGGTCGACCGCCCACCGGCTGCTTTCCATGCTCGTCTACCGCGACTTCGCCATTCGCGATGAGTCACACAAGTACCGACCCGGCCCGTCACTCTTCGTATCGGCTGTTGAGCACAGGCCCACGTCGGAACTGACCAGAATCATGTTGCCCCACATGCACGCATTGCGTGACCGCAACGATGAGTCTGTCCAGTTGTCCATCCGCAGCGGACGGTGGACACGGTTCATCGCGACCGTCGAATGCACGCAATATCTTCGGGTCGGTGACCGCCGGGGAACTGCGTTGCCTGCACGTGCCGCCTCGGGAGGCAGGGCGATGCTGGCAGAACTAACCGACCAGCAGCTGCGCGACCTCTACTACGTCGGCGAAGAGGCCGGCGCGGCACCGGACGATGAGGCCCGACTTTCGCAGGGGGAGTGGAACGCGCTGGCCCACTCACTGGCACTGATACGGATGAAGGGATATGCCGTCAGCCTCCCGGACACGGAACCTGGGGTACGAGCTGTGAGTGTGGCCCTGCACAACGAGATCGGGGACGCGGTGGGTGCCCTCTCCATCGCGGGGCCCACGAGCCGCATGAACAGCGGAACGATCGAGAAGTTGGGCGCCGATTTGTTGGCCGTCGCCCAACGGGCCACCACCGGCCTTTCCGGGTATCGGGAGACTTGAGCCGCGGAAGTCTGACTCACAGGAAGGCTCCGCCCTGATCTGTTCCTCATAGAAGAATCCTCTCGAATAGAAGAAGCGGGCGGCGCATTCTTGATCGAAGCAAAGTGCAGCCTGACAGACAGCGGCCGACGGTAGAAGCCAACTCACTGAGGAGAAACTGGAAGATGAACAGCGGAACTGCAATGAAGCAGGAAAACACGAGCCGGGCCGTGCAGCTGGCCGACCTCGTTGACGCCAATCACATATTGTTCGACCAGGGCGTACTGGACGCGTTCGGTCATGTCAGCACACGCGTCGCGGACAGGCCCGACAGGTTTCTTCTGTCCCGAAACCTCGCCCCGGCCCTCGTCAGTGAAGACGACATCCTCGAGTTCAATCTCGACGGCGAAACCCTGGATCCGCGACCGGTATACCTGGAACGCTTCATCCACGGCGAAATCTACAAGGCCCGTCCTGACGTGCTGGCCATCGTCCACAGCCACTCACCGGCCGTGGTTCCATTTAGCGTCGTAGACACCCCGCTGCGGGCAGTTATGCACATGGCCGGCTTCCTCGCCAAGCCAACACCGGTATTCGAAATCCGGGACGTAATCGGCGACGCATCAGATCTGCTCATTCGAACGGCCGAATCCGGCCACGCCCTGGCGACGTCCCTGGCACAATCACCCGTCCTGCTGATGCGTGGCCACGGTTCAGTGGCCGTCGGAACATCACTCAAGGATGCCGTCTACCGCGCCATCTACACCGAAATCAATGCCAAGACCCAAGCAGACGCGCTCCGTCTGGGATCCTGCACATATCTCACGGAGGAAGAAGGGCAGGCTACTGTCTCGACCATGAGGTCCCAGATCGAACGAGCTTGGGGAATCTGGCGAGCGGGGGCCCGTACGCGAGTGCAATTCGCGAACGGGTAGTCCGGGCCCGGAACCCGGGAACTAGAACAGTGTGCATCGCTGCTTGCTAGTTTTCTTGGAAACGAAGGATTTCGAGAATAGGTTGATTCGAGAATCGTTGGGTGTGGAGTTCGGCGCTTCGTGGCGGCGTTCTGTAACCGCTCGATGTCGCAGTTGTCGGCGGCAGCTGCCGTCTTGCATGGCATGGGATACGAGGCACAAAGGTTTCGAGACACGAAGTCGGATTAGGAGAAGGAGTCGCCCGCCCGCACGGGCAGAAGATTTCAGCCGGCAGTCGGCTCCTCGTCGTTGGCGACAGCCTCGATCCAATCCACAGCGTCGTCGGAAAGCTGGGGACCGTCTGCTGATTCGCCAGCCCACCACTCAGAATCGGTCGTGCCGCCCGTAACGGCCATGATGTCGGCGATTACATTCGGCGGCAGCGGCTCGCCGTTGTGCTTAATGAGCCAGTCGCGTGTTTCCGCATCGACCAGCGGCCACCACTCGGGGATGTTCATCAACGCAGTATTGCACCGACGAAGTCGTGCGTACAGACTCCGCCGTGGGACGAACTCCGGCGGAGTCACCGGTTAACGAGCGCAGCTTCCCCCGTTAGCGACGCCCCAGAGGTGTCCCGTTAGGGATCCCTCACCGGGACACGGGATCAGTTCGATGCGCTGAACCTGTCCAGGATCGCGACAAGGCGCTCAAGGGTCGTCGCCGGCGCCGTGCGTGTCGGCCTCAGCGATGTCGAACGTGGAGTGGGGGAGTTTCTGTGCGATCTCGTAGGCAGGCCGCGACGGCGAGGCAATATCCAGGCGCGCACGAATGAAGTAGACAGGAAGGTGTGCAATGTGGTCGACGCGACTGGTGATCGCGTCGCGGGAAGTTGAGCCGCAGGCAGCAGACGTGCTTAAACCACGACGGCGGCATCAGGGTTCCGTGGGAACAGAACCCGGGTGCCGCCGTCGGATGCTACTTCAATGGGTGGGGCGGGGGAGCTATTTGCCGTCCTTGCCGGCACCGGGAGCCGGACGGTTGGCGACCAGCGGGTACGGTCCGGTGAAACCGTCACGCACCGCGGCGAGCTCCAAAATCCGGTCGCGGCAGAGGCGCCAGCCCAGCATCAGAGCGGGAATCACCACCACCAGTGACGCGATGGTCCAGGTACCCACGGGGGAATCGAAGGCCATCAGCACCAGCACCGCGGCCAGGAACGCGAGCGTGACCCAACCGGTCACCGGGGAGCCGGGCATCCGGAAGGCCGGGCGCAGCAGTTCGCCGCGTTTGGAGAGCTTGACGAGTTGCATCTGGCATAGGACGATCATGCCCCATGTGCTGATAATGCCCAGCGAAGCAATGTTCAGGACGATCTCGAACGCCTCGGCAGGAACCACCGCGTTCAGCACCACACCCAGGCAGGCCACGGCAGCGGTCAGGGCGATGCCGCCGTAGGGGACGCCGGCCTTGTTCATCCGGCCGGCGAACTTCGGGGCGGAGCCGGTGACGGACATGGAGCGCATGATGCGGCCCGTGGAATAGAGGCCGGCATTCAGCGAGGAAAGGGCGGCCGTGAGGACCACCAGGTTCATGATGGCGTCCACACCCTCAACACCGATGGAACCGAAGAACGTGACGAACGGGCTTTCGCCGGCCTTGTACGAGGTATACGGGAGCAACAGCGAGAGCAGGATCAGGGAACCGACGTAGAAGACCGCGATACGGACGATGACAGTGTTGATGGCCTTGGGCATGATCTTTTCCGGGTTTTCGGTTTCGCCGGCCGCGGTGCCGATGAGCTCGATCGAGGCGTAGGCGAACACCACGCCCTGCATCACCACGATCGCGGGCAACAGGCCGTTGGGGAAGAGGCCGCCGTTGTCAGCGATGAGGGTGAATCCGACTTGCTGGCCTGCCACCGGGGTGCCGAAGATGACGAAGTAGATGCCCACCAGCAGGAAGGTCACGAGGGCCACGACCTTGATCAGGGCGAACCAGAATTCAAGTTCGCCGAACACCTTGACGGAGATGAGGTTCAGGCCGAGGACCAGGATGAGGGCCGCCAGTGCCCAGGTCCACTGCGGCACGTCGGCGATGGGGGCCCAGTACTTTTTGAAGAAGTTCATGTAGAGCGCGACGGCGGTGATGTCCACGATCGCCGTCATGGCCCAGTTCAGCCAGTACAGCCAGCCGGTGACGAAGGCGGCTTTCTCGCCGAAGAATTCGCGGGCGTAGGAGACGAACGAGCCTGACGAGGGCCGGTGCATCACCAGTTCGCCGAGTGCGCGGAGGATCATGAATGCGAAGAAGCCGCAGACGGCGTAGCTGATGATCAGGGCGGGGCCGGCCGTGGCGAGCCGGCCGCCGGCGCCCATGAACAGGCCGGTGCCGATCGCGCCGCCGATGGCGATCATCTGGACCTGGCGGGGTTTGAGGCCCTTGTGGTAGCCCTCGTCCTCCCGGTGCAGGGTGGCTTCGGAGGCGTGCGCGTGCGCTGGAATGGTGTGGTCGGAGATGGCCGCTTGTTGCTGGTCGACCACTGGGGGGTTTGTCACGGGGAGTCCTTTATCTCTTGGGGTGGGGACTATCAGGTGAAGCAGTTACTACTTGGTGAGGTTTGCCAGGCGCTGTGGGCTGAGGAGGTCCTGGAGCTGGGTGTGGGTGAGGAGTCCGTGTTCGAGGACGAGTTCGGCGACTCCTTTGCCGGTGGCGAGGGCTTCCTGGGCGATGGCGGTGGCGGTGGTGTAGCCGAGCTGGGGGTTCAGCGCGGTGACCAGGCCGATGGATTGTTCCACGGTCTGGCGGAGGTGTTCGGTGTTGGCGGTGATGCCCCGGATGCAGCGGGCGGTGAGGGTGCGGCAGGCGGCTTCCAGGTGGGAGATGCTCTTGTGGAGGCTGTGGACGATGATGGGTTCGAAGGCGTTGAGCTGGAGCTGCCCGGCTTCGGCGGCCATGGTGATGGTGACGTCGTTGCCGATGACTTCGTAGGCGACCTGGGAGACGACTTCCGGGATGACCGGGTTGATTTTGCCGGGCATGATGGAGGAGCCGGACTGGACGGCGGGGAGGTTGATTTCGCCGAAGCCGGCGCGGGGGCCGGAGGAGAGCAGGCGCAGGTCGTTGCAGATTTTGGAGAGTTTCACGGCGACGCGTTTGAGGACGCCGGAGAGGTGCACGAAGGCGCCGACGTCCTGGGTGGCTTCGATGAGGTCGACGGCGGTGACCAGGGGCAGGCCGGTGATCTCGGCCAGGTGCCGGCAGGCGGCTTCGGCGTAGCCGGCGGGTGCGTTCAGGCCGGTGCCGATGGCGGTGGCGCCGAGGTTGATTTCGTGGATGAGGGCTTCGGCCTCGGCGAGGCGGAGCCGGTCCTCACCGATAGTCACGGCGTAGGCGCCGAATTCCTGGCCCAGGGTCATGGGGACGGCGTCCTGGAGCTGGGTGCGGCCCATTTTCACCACGGTGCGGAATTCGGTGGCTTTCGCGGCGCAGGCCTCTTCGAGTTCCTTCAGCGCGGCGAGGAGCTCCTTGATCCCGAAGATCGTCGCCAGGTTCACGGCGGTCGGGTAGACATCGTTGGTGGACTGGGAGAGGTTGACGTGGTCGTTGGGGTGCAGGCGGGCGTAGTCGCCCCTGGGGTGGCCCAGGATTTCCAGGGCGCGGTTGGCGATGACCTCGTTGGCGTTCATGTTCGAGGACGTCCCGGCGCCGCCCTGGATCACGTCGACAACGAACTGGCTGCTGAGCTTCCCGTCCATGACGTCCTGGCAGGCCCGTTCGATGGCGGTGGCGCGGTCGGCGCCGAGGAGTCCGAGCTCGTGGTTGGTGCGCGCGGCTGCTTGTTTCACGGCGGCCAGTCCACGCACCAGGTGCATGTTCGAGGCCAGGGGCTGGCCGGTGATGGGGAAGTTCTCCACCGCGCGCAGGGTGTGGACGCCCCAGTACGCTCCGGCGGGGACATCACGGTCACCGAGCAGGTCGTGCTCGGAACGGGTGGCGGCCAAGGAGCCGGCAGCCTCTATGGTGGTCGTGTCGGTCGTGGTCATGGGGGTCCTCACGGGGCTTCGTTGACGGGTTTGGACAGAAAATCTGTAGCCTGCAGCAGGCCAACCTGACGCCCGCCGCCCAGGACGGGCGCGGTGCCGATGCCGGACAGCGGCCCGGTGTCCACACCGAGCGCCTCGAGCACTCTCACGGTGACGGGCATCCGGGCGCGGTCGCCGCCGTCGGAAATCTTGACCGCTACGGCGCGGCCGTCCGGCAGGCCCACCAGCTGGATGCCCTCAAAGCCGTCCTTCGCCACTGCGCCAGGGAGCAGGCGCATCAGTTCGGTGACGTCCCGGCGTTCGCCGGCCACCATGTCAGGGTGCCGCTGCATGGCCAATCCGACGGCGGCTTCCGCGCACGGCGGGGCGGTCCCGCCGTGGGGGGTTCTGCTGGCACCGGTGCCGGGTGCAGTGCTGCTTGCTGCGGCGATGCGCCCGAAGGCGCGGGCCATACCGCGGAGGGTCAGGGCGAAGAGCGGGGTGCCGCAGCCGTCCGTGCTCAGGCCCAGCGGCTCCTCGCCTGTGAGTTCGGTGACCGTGCGGGCCACGAGCTGCTGCAGCGGGTGGGTCGGATCCAGGTAGCCCTCGACCGGCCAGCCGTTGATGATGCACGTGGCGGCCATGGAGGCGTGTTTGCCGGAGCAGTTCTGGGCCAGATGTGTAGTGTCGCCGCCGGACCGGACCCATTCCTCGCGCTCGGTGACGCCATAGGGAAGGTCCGTGCTGTTCTGGAGGTCGCCGGGGGTGAGGCCGTGCATTTCGAGGATCCGCAGGGCGCCGTCGCGGTGCTTTGCTGCGCCGGAGTGGCTGGCAGCGGTCAGCGCCAGGAGGTCTGCCGGCAGCTCCAGCCCGGCCCGGACCAGGGCCACGGCCTGCAGCGGCTTGAGTGAGGACCGCGGGTAGAAGGGGGCCAAGGGATTGCCGGCTGATGCCAGGGTGGACCCGTCCGGTGCCGTGGCAATAACCGACCCGTAATGGACGCTTTCCGCCAGGCCGTCGCGGCTCGCCACGGCCAGGGCCGCGTGCTGCGGGAGCTGTTCAGCCACATACGGTGCGGTGCCGAGGGCAGCGGTCCGGGCAGCGGGAAAGGCAGGGGTAGGCATAGCGTCCTTGGGTGCGGTTACTTGTTCAGGATGGAATCGAGCGCGGCGCCCACGGCGCGCAGGTGTTCGGCCATCGCCGCCCTGGCATCTTCGGCGGAGCCGGCCTCGACGGCGGCGAGGATCTGCTGGTGTTCCACGTCAGAGGCCTGCTGCCGGTCCGCCACCATGTTCAGGGTCTCAGACTGGAAGGCCAGCGCACCCCGGATATCCGCCACAACGCTGGCGAACACCTTGTTGCCGCTCGCGCGGGCGATGGTGGCGTGGAAGCTGGAGTCCAAGGCCACCCAGGACTCGGGGTCCGTTTCCGTGGTCATGGCTTCCACGACGTGCCGGAGTGTTTCCAGTTCTTCGTCGCTGCGGCGTAGGGCGGCCAGGCCGGCCGCCGGTACCTCGATATGCGGGCGCGCTTCGGTGAGGTCCCGCGCCGAATACTGCCCGAGCGTGAGGTCGTTAGCCACCTTGTTGGCGACCACAAAAGTACCCTTCCCGGTCTTGGTGACGGTGAGGCCCAAGGCGGTGCAGGAGCGGAGCGCTTCCCGGATGACCGAGCGACTGACGCTGAACTGCTGGGCGAGCATGGCCTCGGAACTGAGCTTGGCGCCGACGGCAACCTCGCCGGACTCAATGTCGGAGCGAAGAGCGTTGAACACGGCTTCTGCAGCGCTGAGCCGGGCCAAGGGCCGGGCCAGTCCCTGGCGCGCGAAGACTGCGGCGGGTTGGTCGGCGGACTCTGCAGGCTGTCCTGCTGTCCTGCTGTCTGACAGGTTCACGCTTAAAATATGGCACGGGTCACACCCGCTGTCAACGTGTGCGGATCATTTCTTCCGCAGTGCATCTTTGCATCCCAACTCGGGCCGACAGTGCGGAGGAAGCAACTGACCAGCCCGTAAGCCGGTCCCCCACCGGCCAGCTCGCCACCTTCCTGCCTTCCCTTTGAGAAAGCCGTTATGCAGGCTCACTCTGATTCCCCCTATAACCCGCCCGCAAAACTGCCCGCATGCCCTAATCACCACACTCCCGGTCGTCTCACAACCCATGCGTTTCGAGGCAGTGAGGTTGCGAGACAGGTGCAAGCTCAAGGTAAGACCCGCCCTAGCCCGCATCATCGTGCCAATTCGCGATCTGAAGAAGAGGTTGCTTCGGGATGCAGAACCGCTCTGAGCTGCGCCGCCGCTTGCTCGCCGAAAGGTACGAGGATGTCCAAGAGATCTCGATAAGCCGTCGCGTCGAGTAGATCGGATGGAATCTCGGGCGCATTGGAACTTGGTTTGAATCGATCTCGTAGAGGAAGATCGGGGAGCGACGGTTCAAGGAATGCCATGTACGACGTAAAGAGAGCCCCCAAGTCAAAGTATCTCTCTCGCAATTCCAGATATTCGGCTTTCGCCGGTTCGCCCAGTTGATCGAACTCGCGCGGGAGGAGAGGCTCTACCAACGTCATGAGATCGTCGAGCCGCTTCGTCACCTCAGGGCGAAGGTCAAGTCCATTTGCGTGGTGTAACGGGGTTGCTGCGTGATTCTTGGGTTGGTTAGGCGCTGAGCGCCAGTTCGGGGTTGGTGTCCTCCTGTTCTGTCGTGGTTGCGGGCGTGGTCCCGACGGTTTGTGATTGTTGGATGAGCTCGAGGCTGAGGTAGCGGCGGGCTTCCATCCATTCATCGTGCTGTTCGGCCAGCACGGCGCCGACGAGCCGGATCAGCGCGGTGCGGTCGGGGAAGATCCCGACCACGTCGGTGCGGCGGCGGATTTCCCGGTTGAGGCGTTCCTGCGGATTGTTGGACCAGACCTGCCGCCAGAGGCCTTTCGGGAAGGGCGTGAACGCGAGGATGTCCTCGCGGGCGGCTTCGAGGTGATCCGCGACGCGGGGCAGCTTCTCAGTCAGGGCATCCAGGACCCGGTCGAACTGGGCCTGCACGCCGGCGGCATCGGGCTGGTCGTAGACCGAGTGCAGCAGGGTTTTCACCCACGGCCAGGACGCCTTCGGCGTAGCGGCCATCAGGTTCGCTGCGTAGTGGGTGCGGCAGCGCTGCCAGGCGGCCCCGGGCAGGGCAGCGCCGATCGTGGTGCCCGTCCGGGAGTGCGGCGAGCTGGATCCATGAGACGAGGTTGAAGGCCAGTGCGGCGATGTTTGCCCAGGCCTGGTTCGCGGCGAAGTCGAAGAACGGCAGCTTGCCCAGGCCGGTGTTTTTCAGGGTTTTGATCCTGTTCTCACACCGGCCCCGGGCGCGGTGCCGGGCGTCCAGGAATGGGCCGTGCCAGCGTGGGGAGTTGGTCAGGAACGCGGTGATCCGGTGCCCGTCGACATCGAGGAGGGTCGGCTGCGCGCCGGGGTGCAGCGGCTCGGCGCGCAGGAACAGGTTCGTGCCGGGCGGGTAATCGGTGAGCGGAATGATGTCGGTGGCGTTGATGACCCACGCATCGGTCCGGTCGTTTCCGGACTGGTCAAGGGCCGGCTGCCAATGCTGTTTGTCGGTGATCCAGTCGATCATGTGTGCCTTGCCGAACGGGAGTGTGTAACTGGTGGAGAATTGCACGCCGAGGCTGTGCAGGTGCCAGAGGAACTTCCGGGAGGCGCCGGCACTGTCGGTGCGGACCAGGACCTTCTCTCCGGCCAGGGCCCCGGTCTCGTTGTAGAACCCGTCGGGCAGTTGGGCTGCGGCCGTGTGGAAGACCCGGATGTGGTCTTCGGCGCTGTTCGCTCCCGCGTTGCCCGGCCGCAGCACGGCGGCGAGGATCTCCCCGGAACCGTTGCCGCCGCCGTAATCGACGCTGGCGATGAAGGGGGCGAACCCGTAGCCACCCTTGTAGGTTCCGGCGACGTTTTCCTTATCCGAGTGCGAGGTCACCAGGGTCGCGTCGAGGTCGATGATCAGCGGGTCCGCTGCCGTCGAGGACAGTGCCGGGTTCCGGTCCCCGGCGGCGTTCCAGGCCCGGGTGCGCAGCTGGCGGGTGAGGGTCTCGAATCCGTAGCTGAACAGCTCCGGGTTGGTCACGGTGCGTTCGAAGAACCGGGAGACGGTCGCGTTCGAGGGCAGCTGGCCAAAGACCCCGGGTGAGGAACGCAGGATGTCCAGGTCCGAGGCATGTTCGCCTCCGGCAGCGAGCATCGCTGCCAGGGAACCGAGGAGTTTGCCCGAACGATGCCGGGCGCCTGAGGGAACAAACTGGCCGAGCCTGTCCTCGCACAGCCTGCCGAAACCCAGGGCGTCCATGAAGCCGGTGAGCACCGAAACCCCGGCGTGGGAGATCAACGACTGGCCGGTGAAACTGACCGGAAAGGACGGAAAAACAGCGGTAGACTTCTGCATCGAAAGGGTGCTCCCTCGCTCGGCAAATAACGGTCTCGACAACCACTATTTTCCCAGTTCAGAGCACCCTTTCCCTGATTAACACGCCATCCCGACGGACCCGCCATGAAAACCTTGGGTTAGTGATTGGGTTTCCCTGATTTGGCAGCAATTTTGATCTTGGGCACGTCGATTCCGCCGTGACCTGCGGCCGTATGGTTTTGTGA
The DNA here is from genome assembly GCF_040546335.1 of Arthrobacter sp. UYEF20. NCBI lineage: Bacteria > Bacillati > Actinomycetota > Actinomycetes > Micrococcales > Micrococcaceae > Arthrobacter > Arthrobacter sp. UYEF20. The sequence goes on from NZ_JBEPNP010000005.1 coordinate 275,625, forward strand.
GACAGCTTGTTAGGAGCCCTTCTTCACAATGACCGACCGTAAGAGGTATAGCCAGAAGTACAAGGACGACGCCGTGGAGCTCGTGATTTCCTCGGGCCGTCCGATCGCCCAGGTCGCGCCGGACATCGGCGTGAACGAGGGCACTCTGGGGACCTGGGTGCGCAAATACCGTGAGGACCATCCCGATCGGTTCCTCACCGAGGAGAAGGCAGCCGTGCC